>UQYD01000002.1 GCA_900545305.1 uncultured Eubacterium sp. | reverse complement strand
TCCACCATATCAAGGATCGACGCCTCAGTCGGGATACCGGCCATGCTTACATGCTCTTCGGAAGGTCCAATGCAGGTTTGCATAATCGGATTTACTCTGTGAGTAACAGCTTTTACTTTGATAACAGGTAATTCTGCATTGGCAGGCCCGGTATAACCGGGAAATTCCGGCATCGCTTTACCGGTATTGGAATTCTGGTCCTCGCGAACGCGCGCGCCTACCAAAAGCTCGCCTTCAATGACGTATTCGGCGTTGGCGATACATTTTTCATCGATCGTCACACAGGGAGCTAATTCAACAGCCTTACCGCGGATTGCTCCGGCAATAGATAATTCATTGAAGCCAAGCGGAGTTGTCGGCGGCTCAAAGCAGGAAGCGATCTCAATAGCCGGATCGACACCGATACTGATGGAAATTGGCAGCGGTTTGCCTAAAGCTTCGGCCTTTTCACGGAAAGCGCCCAAATGCCGGGCCCCCGGTGTGAAAAACATGGAAATTTCGTCTTTGCTCTGCAGGCAAAGTCTATGGATCGTAACGTCAGATTCACCGGTTTCGACATCGGAAGCATAGCACATACCTAAAGTTACATACGGTCCTGCATCTTCCGGAGTATTGGTAGGAGCCGGGATCAATTTACGGATATCAAAGCCTTCGTCAGTAGCCAGATGCACGACTTCCTGGCATTGAGCTTTCGCTTTATCAACGACCACTGGAGCAATAGCATTTTTTACAGCGTCACGCATCATAAAACCTAATTTTTCAGGTTTACTATTCAAAAGATAGCCTACACGTTTACGGCTGGCTAATAAACCAATAACTACTTTTGCACCTGGGTGTCCTTTCACATTTTCAAAAGTCATAGCCGGCCCTGTTTTAGTAGGACGGGCAACAGTGCCGCCTGCACCCACATAACGATAAACGCCAGCCAGTTCTGCAGAAGGGTCAACCTCTACATCAGTATGTACCATTTGTCCGGGAATGCTTTCCAGTAATTCCAACGCAGATCTTAAATCAATAACTTCTTTAGTCATAAAAATAACCTCCTGACTTTTTGTTGAGTGTTACCTCACAATTTGATAATAGATTGTGGTGTAACAATACAGTCAAGAGGTTTTTAAAAAAATTTTTATTTATTTTTTTGAAAATTGCATTTTTTTATTATAGAAATAATAAATTTTTTATATTTAATTTCAAAGTTTTTATTTCAAAAACAAAAATAGCAGCCCGAAGACTGCTATTTCTGTATACCATTTTAGGATGAAATACGTCCAAAAAGGTAAATATTCCCAAACGTGCAAATCGGCAAAGGAATTAGTTGCCATTTGCTCGGAGTAGATTTGTAGCTCATATACTGCGTTCTGTATATCTTCAACTCATCTAACTCAGTTATTAGTATATATTAATTTTTTAAATTTGTAAAGGATTTTCTTTCGCCTTTTATCGACAAAATGTCACCTTTTTCGCCATAAATGTCCTTAACCCCCTTATTATCTAGGTTTAAAGCCATTTTTATGCCTATATAATAATACAAATACAATAAAAAATCAACAATAAAATTATATTTTACAAAAAAATACTGTTTTTTAACAAAATATATTATTATTTAATATTTTGTACTTATTTTACAAATAGCTTAATTAAATATAGCAGTCTTTGTTTCTGCGTCCCAATCTACCTTAGCACCAACAGCCTCTCCAAGAGTTCTAAATGGTACAAACATACGGCTATCCTTTATTTCAGCATAAACACCGTAAGCCATTTTTTGAGATTTTCCATTTATTGTTACATACTCAGAACCGGCAGTGAACTGAATTTTATTTCCACCATAATTAATTGTTGCAGTTTTTGTTTCTGCATCCCAAGTTACAATATCACTATTTTCATCTTTACCTGTTAAAGATGTTGTTACAGCTCTTAAAGGAATAAGAGTAGAACTACTGCTCTTTTGTATGAAAGGAGCTGTATCAATGGTATAGTTAGAGTTATTTACAACTAAAACATTGCTACCTACTGTAGCCTTTACAGTATTTGTAAATTTAGTTACATTGCTTTCTGTTGTAGTTTCAGAAACAGTTTCTGTAGTTGTTTCAGTAGTAGATTCATTAGTAGTTACTGTAGTTGTAGTATCTTTCTTGCCAGAATTTGTGCTACCACTTAATATAATACCACCAGTAATTGTACTTGAATTAGAGTCAATAGTAACCTTTACATCACCAGTGCCATAAGTATATACAACACAAGGAATGCAGTAGTAAGGCTCATTATTTACACCATTAATGTCTAAAAGATTGCCACCGGCATAATTACTAGGTACATTAATAAGATTTACTTCAATCTGATTATCGTTTATTCTTCTAATCTTGTAAGGCAACTGATTAGTGCTTACCTGTGGCATTACATCATAAAAGCCCTGTGTACTGTTCCAGTCATAGTAACTGTACTGGTAACCTGTTGAGTTGTAGCCAAAAGCATTTGTATCAGTTGATGTACCATCAATAACTGACTGGTCAAAAACTTTTGCTGTTTCAAAAGTAAGAATAATAGAAGAACCTGTTGTAACTTCATCTAAAGGACGAATATTAAATGTCATAAATCCCAAAGGTGTATACTCCTTGTAAGCTCCTCCTTCTCTTGAAACACTGTTTGTAGATGCTGCAAATGTACTTGCTGTAAAAAGCATTACAAAGCAGAGAAATAAAGCAATTTTTTTCATATAAACTACCTCCTTAAATTTTAATATCATTTTTCACTACCATTATATCATACTTGACAAAAATTTGAATATAATATATAATGCGATTATCAATATAGATAATCTTTGCACATGGTTGAAACCTCTACCCCCTGTGGTGTATGTAAATCAACCCTCTGTGCTTTTATTTTTTTCATATTCAACATACCAACAATAGCATACAGCCTTTCTAAATGGTGAATATTCTATTGATTGAGGTTGTTCTTTTAATAATTTTTCTATTAGTTCCTTAAAATTTTCCAAAGATATTTTTCCCAAAAACATAGAATTAATTATCATAGGACACAATTTATCATTAATACTCTTGCTATTCTTACCCTCATTTACTAAACTGTCATAAATTTTACATAGTTCAGAATAACCATATCCTTTAATTTTCTTAACTCCTTTAATCACCTTAGTTTTTTTATCTATCTCCTCTACATCATAAAAACACTCTCCCTCAAAATATTCTTTTCTATCTTTATAATTTTCTTTGAATTTTTTACATGTAGATTCAAAATCAATGCCCATTTTTGACTTTATTAAAAACACAGGCGTGTACTCATTAGCCCTAATACTTTTATTATCATACCATTTAGACGCAAAACTATCATAATCAAATTTTTCACCATTAAGAGCCTTTTGAAAAATATCAATATTCGTATATATATCTACAGATTTATCAATACTTTCAATAGCTTCTCTTTTACCAATATATAATGCCTCAGCCTTATCATTAGCACTTTCCAATTCCTGAACATAGATAGTTTTTTCGCCTTTTGCACATTTGCTCACAAATTCAGCTAACATAGTTTTATACTTTCGCAGTTCATAAGTTGTAGCACAAGGCTGTAGCTTTTCTATATAGCTGTATATCTTTTTAAAATTATCGGTTTTTATCGTAGAAAGAGTAATTGATTTTCCTGTAGTTTCATCAATAAACTGTTTTTCTCCTTCTATAAGTTCATCTTGCCCTTTTTCATAAACAACAAGTACCATAAACTTTTTTATTTCTTCCAATATTTCTCTATCGAAACTATTGACAAAATCAGCTATTATTTTCTTAATATTTTCATCTTCAAAAGAATACCCAAGAAAAATAACAGGATAGTCTAAGAGAGAATTTAACAGTTTTGAGGATATAAGTTTTAAAGAATTATTGAATTTATCATAATCTTTTTCATCTATTATTATTCCATTCGGTTCTTTAACACAGCCATGTATCTTAAATAATTCTCCATATCCATTATTTGTACGAAAATAATACTTATTTTGACTTACATACACCTTGAAGTCAGGAAAAATTATATCTTCAAGAAAAGTATCATAGTTTGTTGTAAAAACCATACTAACATTTTTCCCTACTTTTTTAAGCAATTCTATTTCTTCTGATTCTTCTTCCCTTAGGTTATAATTAAAAAATGATTTTGCAGTAAGTAATTTAAAATAATTTACATCATCATTTATGCAACTATTAATTTCATCTTGTGTAAATAGTTCAGAAAGATTAATGGCATCTTTTTTTATTTTTTTCAGCAGTTCAGTATGTAAGTATGAAGCCAATTTTTGATTTAATTTTCCTCTTGAAATATCTGGATTTTGACTTTTTATTTCGTGCTTCATTGCTGAATAGGCAGTTTTCGAGATTTTTATTTTTTCCCTTAATTCCTCAAGTAAATCTTCCCATACAGGAAAGTCTTTAATATATCTTCTTGATAATCCTGAACCAATAAATAAGACTGGTAATCTCCTGCTAGCCATAAGATTTTCTAAAATTTTACTCACTTAAATCCCCCTTCATATCGTCCTTGTATTTTATAAATTAATTTTACCACATACAAATAAATCAAACAATAATTCTCCTCACCAATAATTATTAAATATTTTTTACAATTAATAATTCCCCTATTTCCTTGAAATAGCCTTAAAAATATGGTATATTCAAAATATCAAAATATATATTTTTTTCGGAGGTAAAAAAATGAGTTACAAGAAAGATTTTATTAAGTTTATGTGTGATGCAGGAGTTCTTACTTTTGGCGAATTTACTCTTAAAAGTGGCAGAAAAGCTCCTTACTTCATTAACACTGGTAACTACAAGACTGGCGAACATATTGCTAAGTTAGGCGAATTCTATGCTCAATGTCTTGCTGAAAACGGTATTGACTCTGATGTACTTTATGGTCCAGCATACAAGGGTATTCCTCTTGCTGTTAGTGTTGCTATTGCTGTTTACAACGAAACTGGTCGTTCTATGAACTATTGCTTCAACAGAAAAGAAGCTAAGGACCATGGCGAAGGTGGCGTAATGGTAGGCTACAAGATGAAAGACGGCGATAATGTAACTATTATTGAAGATGTTATTACTGCCGGTACAGCAATCAGAGAAACTCTCCCACTTCTTAAAGCTACAGCTGATGTAAATGTAAATGCTGTTATTATTTCTGTTGATAGAATGGAAAAAGGCAAAGGCGAAAAGTCAGCAGTACAGGAAGTTTATGATGAATTTGGTATCAGAGTATACCCTATCGTTACAGTAGTTGATATTATTGAAGCCATTGAAGACGGTACTATTGACGGCAAGGAACACCTTGAAGCTATGAAGAAGTACAGAGAAACTTACGGTATCTAATACATAATTTTTGATTTGCATATTGCAATTATTATTACACTTGCTCTAGGCAAAATAAACGATAATATTAAACATAATTATCTAAGAAATCCAAAAGTCCTAGAGGTAATATCTCTGGGACTTTTTTATTTAACACATTAGTAATAAAGTTCACAAAATATTACATAAAGTACCAAAATTTTTCAGTATTACAAATTTATTAAAACGTAATGCAAAATTGGAAAAGCACCTAAATTTATGGTATAATAACAGAGATTGAAACTATTCAATAATCTTTTTTCAGGGAGGAATTTTTATGAAAAGATTAACTGGGTTGTTACTTTCGTTTTTAATGATGGTAACTACACTTTGCTTCCCATCAATATCATTTGGAGCAACAGAAGTAGTCCCTGTTTACCTTAACAACAAGGCTATTACTTTTGCAGCTAATGATGCCCAGCCACAGATTTTCCAGAATAGAACTTACGTGCCTATTCGTACAACTTGTGATGCTTTGGGTCTTACTATTGATTGGAACTCAAAAACTGAAACACTTACATTCACAAGAGAAGGCGTTACTATTGCTCATACAATGCGTTCTAAGATAGTTTATATTAATGGTGTTAAGCAGACTTTCGATACTGCTTCTATTAATAAAAACAACAGAACATTAATGCCTATTCGTATGCTTGCTGAATCTATTGGTGCTACTGTAACTTGGGATAATGACACAAGAAGTGTACATATTACAACAAGCTCTACAACTAATAACAGCTCAAGCAATACTAACACTAACACAAATACTAATACTAACACTAGCACAACAACATCAGCAGATAACCTTACAGTATCTTCACTTGCTGTAAACACAAGTGTTGTTGATTCCGGTAATGCTGTTACATTTACAGCAGTTGCTGATGCTAATACAGCAGTTGTTAGATTTGCTGATGCCTCAACTGGTAATGTTTACGAAGATGTAAATGAATATACATCTAACTCAGACGGTACAAGAACATTCCAATGCCGTCATACATTTACTAATTCCGGTTCATCAGAAACTGTAGCTACAGTAAAGGCTCAGCCTGGTAACGGAACAGCCTTCTCTAATAATGCTAATTCTTCAAAGTCAGCATCTATTATTGTTAAAGCTGCCGGTTCTAACAGCTCAAGCAGTGATAACTCAAGTTCTAGTAATTCAAGCTCTAGTAGCTCATCTTACAAGTCTGACTATATGGTTAAATTAAAGACAGCTAGTACATCTTTAAGCAAGAATGACTATGCTAAACTTACTATTACAACTAAGTCTGATATTTCTAAGGTTAAGATTACTAACAACTTTAATGATGAAGACGTTGTTGTTTCTGACTACGATGAAGATGGTAGCAACAGAGTATTTACCGGTAAAGTAAAAATGAGCTCAAAGGGTACTTCTAAACTCTATGTTTACCTTTACGTAAAGGGTGAAGGTTACGAAGACTCTTACGAAACTGTTACTATTGACGTAGATTCTTCTTCAAGCTCTAGTAGCAGCAGCCTTGATATTAGTGATGTTGTAACTCCAAGTAACTACATTTACACTGATGTAGAATCAACAGTTACAATCTACACTGGCACTGGTGCTAAGAAAGTAGAAATTAGAGATGACGATGACAGAGTTGTTGCATCTTCTGGTTTCTATACTTCTAAAACAAGTAACAAAATCACTTGGAATGTAAATATGACAGTTAAGTCTAGTGGTAAGCATAACTATACTGTATATGCCTATGACAGCGATGACAATTCAGAAACTTATGACTTCTCATTTAATGCTAAGAACTGGAGCAAAGGTTCTCCTCTTATCCTTAATGTAGAACAGAGGTCATCAAATATTGAAACAGGCGATACTGCTAAGTTTAGAGTTACTGCTTCTTATGGTACAAGTTATGTAACAATAACAAGAGGTAGCAGTTCTTCTGCCCTTGATAAGAACTCAAGTGGTTCTAAGAACTCCGGTGGCGATACTAAATCTTTTGACCTTAGCTTTAAGGTAGAAGAAATTAGAGATACTTACTATGTTCACGCATACAGCTCTGACGGTGGTGCTGGTAATGAATACGCCCTTACAATTAATGGTGACAATTCAGACCCTATTAAGATTTCTAAGGTAAATGTTGACGGTACTTCATTCTCACTTGATGATAGCATTGAAGTTGAAGTTATTACTTCAAATAGTGCTCAGAAGGTTTGGGTTGAAGATAGTGCCGGCGATAGAATTTCTAAGGTTTACAAGTCACCTGATGACGAAGACGATGACGAATATACTTGGAACATCGACTTTAACCCTACTAAGACAGGACGTAAGACATTTACTGTTATTGCACAGGGTGATAATAGCAAAGAAGAAGATTCTTACGACTTTACTGTTACAATAACTGAAAGATAATATAATCTAAGGGCTGATTAACTTCAGCCCTTTTCTTTTTAGGAGATATATATGACAGGTTTAATTCATATTTTAACAGGCAATGGAAAAGGCAAGACCACATCTGCAACAGGAATGGCTGTCAGAGCCTTAGGAAACGGCCTTAAAGTGACATTTGTTCAATTTTTGAAAGGAACACCTACCGGAGAAGTAAAGACTCTTGAAAAGCTGGAAAACGTGGAAATTATAAGATGTAACAGAGCAACTTCTTTTGACTATGACAATATTCCTCTTTTAAGAGAAACTCACAATGAAATGCTTTTGTCTGCCATAGAAACTCAGCCGGATATGCTTATACTTGATGAAGTAATAGGTGCTGTAAACTATGGTTATTTAGATAAAGATATTCTCTTAAACTATTTAAAAAATCATAACAACACAGAAGTAGTTATGACCGGCAGAAATGCCCCGGATTACTTAGTAGACCTAGCTGACTACGTAAGTGAAATAAATCCTGTAAAACACCCTTATAAAAGAGGTATTAAGGCTAGAAAAGGTATTGAATATTAAAAGACAGTTATTGTCTACATACTATCATCCCAACTGAAAATAGTTGGGTTTTTTTATTTTTAACCTTTGGGAAATTCCGTTAGCACAATATTGCCACTATAGAAAAAAGCCCTAAAGATTATCTCCTTAGGACTTTAACCATTTTATTCTTCAGTTGTTTCAGTAGTAACTTCTGTGTTGTTTTCTTCTGATTCTTCTTCAACTGCATCTTCAGCTGAAATCTTATCCATACTAACAACTGTTACGCCATCATCAAGGTTTATTAATCTTACACCCTGTGTAATTCTACCGGTAGTAGTTGCAATATCCTTAATTCTAATTCTGATTACAACACCTTCACTTGTAACCATTATAAGTTCTTCGCTGTCATTAACCATTGAAATACCTATAATATTACCGGTCTTTTCTGTAATCTTGTAAGCCTTTAAGCCCTTACCACCTCTGTGCTGTATACGGAAACTTGTAAGGTCAGTACACTTACCATAACCACCGTCAGTTACAAGAAGAACCTTGCTGTCCTCTCTAACCGGTTCAGCACCTACAACATAATCGCCATCAGCAAGGTCAATAGCCTTTACACCAGATGCTGTACGACCAACAGCCCTTGCATCATTTTCATTAAAGCAAATTGCCATACCGTTTCTTGTAGCAAGGAAAATGTTGTCGTTACCGGTAGTCTTGAATATAGAAATAAGTTCGTCACCCTCTTTAAGAGTAATGGCAATCTTACCACTCTTTCTAATACTTTCGTATTCACTAGCCGGAGTTTTCTTTATAATACCATTCTTTGTTACCATAACAAGGTATTCGTTATCTGAAAATTCCTTAACCGGTATAATTTCGCTAATCTTTTCTTCCGGAGATTTTTCAATAATATTTACAACAGGAGTACCCTTAGCAGTTCTGCCTGCCTCAGGAATGTTGTATGTCTTTGTTCTATAAACTCGACCCATATCAGTAAAGTAAAGGAGATAGCTATGGTTAGAGCTAAGGAACAACTTAGTTACAACGTCTTCCTCTCTAGTCTGCATACCCTTTATACCCTTACCACCTCTGTTCTGAATTCTGTAAGTATCAAGACCAATTCTCTTTACATAATTCATCTGTGTCATTGTAATAACACTCATATCATCGGCAATTAAGTCTTCGTAATTTATTTCGCCCATATCAGCTACGAAACGAGTTCTTCTTGCATCGCCATACTTATCTCTGATTTCAATAAGTTCGTTTTTAATAACTGTAATAAGCTTATTCTTATCAGCAAGAATTGCTCTCATTTCAGCAATAAATGCAGTCAAGTCATTCTTTTCAGTTTCAAGTTTTTCTCTTTCCAAACCGATTAAACGGATAAGACGCATATCACAAATAGCATTAACCTGAATTTCAGTAAATCCAAATCTATCCATTAATCTAGTCTTAGCCTCATCTCTAGTTTTAGAACTTCTGAGAATATTAATTACCTCGTCAATATTGTCAAGAGCCTTTAAAAGACCTTCTACAATGTGCATTCTTGCAAGAGCCTTGTCCAAGTCAAACTGTGTTCTTCTTGTAACAACTTCTTCCTGAAATTCAAGGTAATAAGAAAGCATTTCCTTTAAGTTAAGTGTTCTAGGAACACCGTCAACTATTGTAAGGAAGTTTACGCTGTAAGTTTCCTGTAACTGTGAGTACTTATAAAGCTGATTAAGTATAATCTGAGCACTGTAGTCCTTTTTACACTCAATAGTAATATTAATACCATTTCTGTCTGAATGGTCCTTAATATCGGCAATACCCTCAATTTTCTTATCCTTTACAAGTTCAGCAATACCACTTATCATTCTGGACTTGTTTACCTGATAAGGAATTTCAGTTACAACAATTTCTTCCTTGCCATTAGAAAGAGGTCTAATTTCGCATTGAGCTCTCATTCTAATTCTGCCTCTACCTGTTCTGTAAGCAGATTCAATACCTGCTCTACCTAAGATATTAGCACCTGTTGGGAAGTCCGGACCCTTTATGATGTCCATTATTTCATCAATTTCTGTATCTCTGTTTTCTTCAATTTTGTTGTCAATCATCTTGACAGCAGCATTGATTACTTCTGTAAGGTTGTGTGGTGGTATGTTAGTTGCCATACCTACAGCAATACCATTTGAACCATTTACAAGAAGGTTTGGAAATCTTGATGGAAGTACAGTAGGTTCTTTGTACTCGCCGTCATAGTTGTCCATAAAATCAACAGTATTTTTATCAATATCTCTAAGCATTTCAACTGTGATTTTAGCCATTTTAGCTTCTGTATATCTTGAAGCCGCAGCCTGAAAACCATCAATCGAACCAAAGTTACCATGACCGTCAACAAGAGGGTATCTCATAGAGAAATCCTGAGCAAGACGAACTAAAGCATCGTATATTGATGAATCACCGTGAGGGTGATATTTACCCATCGTATCACCAACAATACGAGCAGACTTCTTGTAGCCCTTTGATGGGTCAAGATGGAGTTCGTTCATATCAAACAAAATACGTCTATGAACAGGCTTTAAACCATCTCTAACGTCTGGTAAAGCTCTTGATACAATAACACTCATTGCATAGTCTATGTATGCACTTTTCATTTTGTCAGATATTTCAACGTCTACAATTTTATCATAGGTTACATTGTTTTCATCCATAATTTCAATCCTTTACTGTATACTAAACATCAAGATTAGTAACATATTTTGCGTTTTCCTGTATAAATTCACGTCTAGGCTCAACATTATCGCCCATAAGCTGGTCAAAAATTGCATCTGCCACTCTGGCATCATCAATAGTAACCTTTACAAGAATACGATTTTCTGGGTTCATAGTAGTGTCCCAAAGCTGTTCAGGGTCCATTTCACCAAGACCCTTATATCTCTGAATAGGACTCATACCGTCAGAACCGATTTCAGAAATAATACTATCTCTTTCTTCATCTGAATAAGCATAGTAAGCTTTTCTATTCTTCTCTAACTTATAAAGTGGTGGTTGTGCTAAGTACACATAACCCTCTTTAATAAGGTCAGGCATAAATCTGAATATAAATGTCAAAAGTAATGTTGCAATATGAGCACCATCAACATCGGCATCGGTCATAAGAATAATTTTGTGGTATCTAAGTTTAGATATATCAAAATCTTCGTGAATACCAGTACCAAAGGCTGTTATCATTGCTCTAATTTCTTCATTACCAAGTATTCTATCAAGTCTTGCTTTTTCCACGTTTAGTATTTTACCTCTTAAAGGCAATACAGCCTGTACTCTAGGGTTTCTTGCACCGACAGCAGAACCACCGGCAGAATTACCCTCTACGATGTAAATTTCGCTTTCAGACGGGTCATTAGATGAACAGTCTGTCAATTTACCGGGAAGTCTACCTGACTCAAGAGGAGATTTTCTTCTTACAAGTTCTCTAGCCTTTCTAGCTGCTTCTCTAGCTCTTGATGCAACCATAGACTTTTCAAAAATAGCTTTTGCTATTGTAGGATTTTCTTCAAGGAAGTATTCCAATTTTTCGCTTAATACAGTTGCAACAGCACTTGTTGCTTCACTTGTACCAAGTTTGCCCTTTGTCTGACCTTCAAACTGTGGGTCTGGAATTTTAACACTGATAACAGAAGTAAGACCTTCTCTTATATCTTCACCTGTAAGGTTTTTGTCACTAGCCTTTAAAAGACCAAATTTACGGCCATAGTCATTAATAGTCTTTGTAAGAGCACTTCTAAAGCCCATTACGTGAGTACCACCGTCTACAGTATTGATATTGTTTACGTAAGAGAAATTAACTTCGTTATATCCGTCATAATGCTGGAAAGCAACTTCAACAGCAATATCATCTTTCATACCTTCGCAATAGAATATTTCATCGTATGAAGTTTCTCTGGTTTTGTTTATATGCTCTACAAACTCACGAATACCACCTTCATAGTGGAACACATTTTCAGCCTGCTGACCTTCTCTTTCATCTTTGAAAATAATCTTTACGCCCTTAGTAAGGAAGGCTGTTTCCTGAAAATGTTCTCTTAAAGTAGCATAATCAAAATGTGTTTCTTCAAATATTTCAGCATCTGGCTTAAATGTAATTTTAGTACCAGTCTGTTCCTTTGGACATTGACCAACAATAGTCAATTTATCCTGCACCTTACCTCTTGCATAATGCTGTCTGTAAATATTGCCATCGTGATAAATATCAACTACAAGCCATTCACTTAAAGCATTTACAACAGATGCACCTACACCGTGAAGACCACCGGAAACCTTGTATCCTCCACCACCGAACTTACCACCGGCATGAAGAATTGTGAATACTACCTCTACGGCAGGTATTCCCTTTTGTGGATGAATACCTACTGGTATTCCTCGACCATTATCAAATACAGTTACAGTATCATCTGGGTTTATTGTTATCTCAATATCTGTACAATAGCCTGCAAGTGCCTCATCGACAGCATTATCCACGATTTCATAAACACAATGATGAAGACCTCTAATAGAGGTAGAACCAATATACATACCAGGGCGAACTCTTACAGCCTCAAGACCCTCAAGTATCTGTATTTGATTTTCATTGTAATCCTGTTGTGCCATTTTTATTCCTCCAACTGGGCAAGCAGAAATTTAAAATGTAAATCAAGACCTTCAGTCATTGAAAATACTTCAAAATTAACAGTATAAAAACTAAATATTCTCTAATACATAGTTTTTTAGTTTAAATTTCATCAACTTACCTTTATCTATACCCCTCTATTATACCACAATTCAACCAAAATTTAAAGGATTTTTCCCTCTTTAACCCTAAATATTTTTATTTTATCGCCTATATTTCTGGTGATTTCATCAAGTCCTGTACAAGTAATAATAGTCTGTATATTATTTATGCTTTTCAGTATATAATCCTGTCTGTTTTTGTCCAGTTCAGACAGTACATCATCAAGTAAAAGCACAGGATAAGCTCCGGTCTTTTCCTTTATCAATTCCACTTCTGCCATTTTTAAGCTAAGGCATATTGTTCTCTGCTGACCCTGTGAGGCATAATCTCTGGCATTGTTGCCATTTATATAAAAAACCATATCGTCTTTGTGTATACCAACACAGGTATTACCATAAAAAACATCCTTATCTCTGTTTTTGACCATTTTTTCATAAAAATTATTATAGTCCACAGATTCTTTATACTCTATTTTCAAATTTTCCTTACTGGCAGAAATATCACAATGTATTCTCTCTGCCTTTAAGTTCAAATTCTCAATAAAATTTTTTCTCTCATCAGCTAACTTTGTGCCATAAGCACAAAGTTGCTTATCCCATATATCCAGTGTATCTTCTAATAATGAGCCATTTTTTGCCATTTTCTTTAGAAGTGTATTTCGTTCTTTTAGTATCTTATAGTATTTTTGTAAATTAAAATAATAGACCTTACTTAACTGACAAAGCTCTATATCCATATATCTTCGTCTAAGAGCCGGACCCTCTTTTACAAGCATTAAATCTTCAGGAGAAAAAAGTACAATATTTATTGTGCCAAATAAATCACCTAATCTCCTAATTGGAATACTGTTTACGGCAATACCCTTTTTCTCTCCATTTTTTAAGTGTATATCAATTTTATCCTGATAATTTTCCTTACTCACATAACAGCTGATATGGGCAGATTGATTGTCAAACTGTATTAATTCTTTATCATTTCTCGTCCTTTGACTTCTACCGGTAGCACACAAAAAAAGAGACTCCAATATGTTAGTCTTACCCTGTGCGTTATCTCCGTAAAGTATATTTACATAAGGAGAAAATTCAATATCTACTAAATCAATATTTCTATAATTTTTCAAACACAATCTGTCTACTTTCATAAAAAATCTCCCAAAAAATCAGCTTAAAAAAGCCTGTTGCAAAACAGACTTTTCTAATTAAACAATATACACTTAAAAATACTATTTTTCAGCAATAATAAAACTTTCGCCGTCCATTTCTACCTTGTCGCCGGCTACAAGTTTTTTACCTCGCATAGTGCATACAGCACCATTTACCTTTACATTACCATCTTGTATAAGCATTTTGGCATCAGAACCTTGGTCAACAAAACCAGCCAATTTAAGTGCCTGCTGTAATTTTATAAAATTATCTTTAATATAAACATTCATAATAAATCTCCTTACGTAAAAGAGTCTACATCGAAACTATGTTTCAATTAGTACAGATTTTTTGCTATTCAAAAACAACCATTTTCAAACATTTATTCTAAAAACTATCTAGGATTAATAGGTAATACAAGGTACTTATAATCGTGATTAGTAACACCGGTTACAATACAAGGACTCTTGTTAGTATTAAAGTTCATTGTTACATATTCTTCTTCAACAACCTTGAGAATATCAATAATGTATCTAGCATTAAATGTAATTACAAGTTCTTCTCCATCAAGAGTAATAGGCACATCTTCATTTACCAAACCTCTGTCAGTAGTAGTTTTGATATTTAAATTATTTTCCTTTATAGTCAATATAACAGGAGTTTTCTTATTGTCCTCAGAAACAATAGTAGCTCTTTCAAAGGCACTTAAAAGTTCGTGAGTGTTAGCAGTCAATTTTACTAGACTATTTTCTACAAATAAGTTTTCATAATTTAAAAATTCGCCATCTAAAAGTCTTGAAACAATAGTACAACCCTTAATTTCAAAAAGAATGTAGCTAGAAGAATAGTAAATAGTAGCTTTTTCGTTTTCATCATCAGATAAAAGTCTAGCAAGCTCGTTAAGAGTCTTAGAAGGAACAACCATTTCAGTATAGCCGTCATATTCGCAAACAGTTTTTCTCCAACTTACTCTGAAACCGTCAATAGCTACAGCATTAAAGCAATTTTCATCAAACTTAAAAAGTTCACCGGTTAAAATAGGCTTACTTTCGTCAGTTGCAACAGAAAAAATAGTCTGTTTAATCATATTTTTAATATCAGCAGACTTTAAAACGATGTTTTCTCTCTTATTTACAACCGGAACTTCCGGGAACTGTTCAGCTGGCTGACCATTAATAGTAAATTCAGACTTACCGGATTTAATATGGCAAACATTTTTTTCATCAACAGTTAAAGTAACCATTTCAGTAGGTAAAGCCTTAATAATATCAGCAAACATTTTTGCATCAATAGCTACTGAACCCTTTTCATACAAATCTGATTCAATATTATCAGTTTCAATACTTAATTCTCTATCACTAGCTAAAAGTCTAAAGCCTTCTCTATCACCTGTAAGAAGAATACAGTTAAGTATAGGCAATGTACTTCTAGTAGAAACAGCTTTACTAACTATATTAATAGCATTAAGCAAAGATTTTTTAGAACATTCTAATTTCATAAATACATCTCCTGTTAATAAGTAATAAAAAATAAAAGAAATAAACAACAAAGTTAAAAATATCGAAAAGCTACCTCAAATATACACACCCACCCCACCTAATGAATATATATATAAACAATAAATATATAAAAAGGTAGTAGAAGTAGTAGTAGGGGCGGTGGATAACATTGAAAACCCATTCAACCCCAGTATTTACCTGATTTTTTCCTGTGTATATGTATGTGTATAACTTACCGGATTTTTACCCTGTTATTAACTTTTTAACAAAGCAAAAAAATGTCAAATTTTTACACACAACAATCCACAAGAAGTTAGCCACTTTTCCACATCAAAATGTGAAAATATATGGACAACTTTAATTACACATTTCCTGTGAAAAATTTTTTTCAACTTTTTAGAAATGTGTAAAAAGCTATCCAAAAACAAAAATGAAATATTATATCAAAGTTCCTTCATCAAAAACTAAGGAACTCAAAAATTATCCTTTAATACGTTTATCAATTACAAACAAGTCTTGATTTAACTTATCATCAGACTCAAGCATAGCAGTAATCTTATCACAGCTGTGCATAACAGTAGTGTGGTCACGACCACCAAACTTACCACCAATTACGGCAAGGGAGTCTTCCAAATACTTACGGCAAAGGTACATAGCAAGCTGTCTATAAGTAGCTAAAGGCTGAGTTCTTCTCTTTGAGCAAAGTTCAGAAGTAGAAGTTTTATAATAATCAGCTACAATTTCCTGTATATACTCAACAGTAATATTAGGCTTATTAGACTCTAAAACATCCTTTAAGGCTTCCTCAGCAAGTTCAAGATTTATTTCCTTATTAGTAAACTTAGAATATGCTTCAACCTTCTTTAAAAGACCTTCCATTTCTCTAATGTTAGACTGAGAGCTGTTGGCAATAAGGGCAATAACATCATCAGGTATAAATACACCCATTTGTTCAGCCTTTTTCTGCAAAATAGCAGCTCTAGTTTCGTAACTAGGGAAAGTAATATCGGCTATAATACCAGACTGCATACGGGATACAAGTCTATCTGTAAGAGTAGCGATTTCATTAGGTTTTCTATCAGAACAAATTACAATTTGTTTATTTGCATTTACAAGGTCATTGAAAGTATGGAAAAATTCTTCCTGAACACTTTCCTTACCGGCTAAAAATTGAACGTCATCAATTAAAAGCATATCAAGTCGTCTGTATTTTTCCTTAAATTCAATAGTTTTCTTTTCCTGAATAGCCTTTATAAGCTCATTTGTAAAGGCTTCGCAAGAAACGTAGAGTATTTTAGCCTCAGGCTGTTCTCTATAATAGTAATTACCAATGGCGTGCATAAGGTGAGTTTTACCAAGACCTGCACCACCATAGAGAAACAAAGGATTGTATTCTGTACCAGGGTTTTCAGCCACACCAACAGCAGCAGCATAGGCGAAATTATTAGAAGAACCTACTATATAATTATCAAATTCATAGTTTGTCTTAAGTCCGTTTTCACGCACATAGCTTTTGTTGCCAGTCATATCCTCTACTTCTTCTTTAACCGGCTTTTCTTCTATTTCATCAAACTTAGCAGTTTCAAGCTCTGCTTCAGTAAAAATTCTATAGTTCATAGGCTTACCAAAAACAATGGTTAAAGCCTCTTTAAGGCTAGAATCAAAAGTTTTCTTTATAGTTTCCTTGTAAAAACCTATATCAACAGAAAGAATAAGGGTATCACCTTTTACATCAACTGGCTTTATTGAACGGAAGAAAGCATTTATTTTTATTTCAGATACATTCAATTCGTGCTGCATACATTGCAGAGTTTGGTCCCAATATTCCTGTATGGATTTCATAATGTGTCCTTTCTCTAATTTGTTAATAAATATGTTGACAATAATTAACAAGTATATTTTATCATAGGTTATCAACTTATGTGGATAAGTCTGGAAAGACCAGCAATTTAATATATCATTGTGAATAACTCACATATAATTAACATATTTATAAACAGTTGTACACAAAGTTATCCACAACCTGTGGATAAGTGTATAAATTGTTTTTGCTTACTAAAATTCAGTTTATTATACCACAATAAACCCAAAATTGGTATATCTAAATTTAACAAATTTAAAACTGTTGATTTTGCAGGAAAACCATTTTCATTATTCATTTTTTGGATAGAGTAAAACAATTAACGTATTTTACGGGAATATTATAATGCCAACACCGTGACATTTCGTGACAAAAGTTAAAAAATAGAGAGTTTCTTCTATACGAATGTAAAATTAAAGGTGAAGTTTAAATATAATTAACAAACATTTAAAATATTGATATATTATAAAAACAAAAAAGCCATTCCACAAAAGTGAAAAGGCTAAAAACGCTGGACAAAAAAATAAGACAAAACACACAGATTTTGCCTACAATTCCCTTGACAAAGGGGCTTAAAAATGATACAATATTGAATTGCACCTAATAAGGTAATCTAAATATCAGATTGAAATTATTATAGCATTAATGATTTAAAAAATCAATAGATTTTTGTAAACATTTTGTGAATAAAATGAATTGATGTTTACAATTTACCTTTAAGGAAAGATAACATATAGAAAAGTTTCTATAAAAATTTATAAGGAGTGAAAATGCCAATGGAAAAGAACAGAATACGCCCAGTCTATTATGGCGACGCAATGCGTATGAGTTATGCCAGAGTAAAAGAAGTACTCGATATGCCTGACTTACTGGCGTTACAGACTGACAGCTACAAATGGTTTTTGGAAGAGGGCCTGTATGAAGTATTTGACGATATTTCACCTATTACCGATTATAGTGGTAATTTAATTCTTGAGTTTGTGGACTTTACCTTTGACAAGGAAAATGCTAAGTGGTCTATTTCTGAATGTAAAGACAGAGATGCAACATACTCAGCACCTATCAGAGTTAAGGTAAGACTTCGTAATAAGGAAATTGACGAAATCAGAGAACAGGAAATCTTCATGGGTGATTTCCCTATTATGACAGATACAGGTACATTCGTTATTAACGGTGCCGAAAGAGTTATTGTCAGCCAGCTTGTTCGTTCTCCTGGTATTTACTATGATATAGCTAAGGATAAGGTTGGTAAGAACCTTCTTACTTCAACTGTAATCCCTAACAGAGGTGCTTGGCTTGAATACGAAACAGATTCAAACGATGTATTCTCTGTAAGAGTAGATAGAACAAGAAAAGTTCCTGTAACAGTTCTTATTCGTGCTTTAGGTATCGGTAATAAGCAGGACATTATTGACTTATTTGGTGAAGAACCAAAGATTATGGCTACTCTTGAAAAAGACCCTACTGACAGCTATGAAGAAGGTCTTATTGAAATCTACAAGAAGATTCGTCCAGGCGAACCACCTACAGTAGATTCAAGTCAGCAGCTTTTAAACAATATGTTCTATGACCCTAAGAGATATGACCTTGCTCATGTTGGTCGTTATAAGTTCAACAAAAAGCTTCTCTTAAAGAACAGAGTTTCTGGCTATATTCTTGCTGAAGATGTAGCAGACCCAATGACTGGCGAAGTTATTTGCGAAGCCGGTACTAAGCTTACTGATGAACTTTGTGATAAGATTCAGAACGCAGGTGCTCCATCTGTTACAGTAAGAATTGACGAAATTGAAGAAGGCAAGACAACTAAGGTTCTTTCTAACCTTGCAGTTGATATTGACGGTTATATTGAACAGTTTGGTCTTACTAAAGAAGATTTAGGCATTGAAGAAAAGGTTTACCTTCCAGTGCTTATGAATATTCTTGAAGCAAATGATGATGCTGATAGTTTTAAGGCAGCAGTTAAGGCTAATATGCACGAACTTGTTCCAAAGCATATTACTATGGAAGATATTATGGCTTCTATTAACTACTGTATCCACCTTGACTACGGTATCGGTACAAGAGATGATATTGACCACCTTGGCAACAGACGTATTAGAGCCGTTGGTGAACTTTTACAGAACCAGTTCAGAATCGGTATGTCAAGAATGGAAAGAGTTGTAAGAGAAAGAATGACAACTCAGGACCACGATTCTATTGTTCCACAATCTCTTATTAATATTAAGCCGGTTACTGCAGCTATTAAGGAATTCTTTGGTAGTTCTCAGTTATCACAGTTTATGGATCAGAATAACCCTCTTAGTGAATTAACTCACAAGAGAAGACTTTCTGCCTTAGGTCCTGGTGGTTTATCAAGAGATAGAGCCGGTTTCGAAGTTCGAGATGTACATTCATCACATTACGGTAGAATGTGTCCTATCGAAACACCTGAAGGTCCTAACATCGGTCTTATTAACTCTCTTGCTTGTTATGCAAAGATTAATAAATATGGTTTTATTGAAGCTCCATACAGAATTGTAGATAAATCTGGTGAAGTTCCGGTTGTTACTGAAGATGTTATCTATGTAACAGCTGATGAAGAAGAAAAGTACATTATTGCTCAGGCAAACGAACCATTAGACGAAAATAACCATTTCGTTCACGATAAGGTTACTTGTCGAGACGGCGAAGAAAATGTACAGGTTGCTCCAGCAAATGTTGACTTAATGGACGTATCTCCACGTCAGCTTGTATCTGTAGCCACAGCCCTTATTCCTTTCTTACAGAACGACGACGTAACAAGAGCCCTCATGGGTTCCAACATGCAGCGTCAGGCTGTTCCACTTCTTACTACTGATTCAGCAGTTGTAGGTACAGGTATGGAAATGAAGGCTGCTAAGGACTCAGGTGACGTTGTTGTTGCTGAACAGGACGGTGTTGTTGAAGCCGTAGATGCAGCTAAGATTGTTGTTAAAAACAGTGATGACAGAAGACAGGTATACGAACTTCTTAAATTCAAGCGTTCTAACCAGTCTAACTGTGTAAACCAGAGACCTATCGTAAACAAAGGCGATAGCATCAAGAAGGGTCAGATTATTGCTGATGGTCCTTCTACTAAGAACGGCGAACTTGCCCTTGGTAAGAACCCACTTATCGGTTTCATGACTTGGGAAGGTTACAACTACGAAGATGCCGTACTTTTAAGTGAAAGACTTGTTATGGACGATGTTTACACATCTATCCATATTGAAGAATATGAATCAGAAGCTAGAAATACTAAGCTTGGTGATGAAGAAATTACAAGAGACATCCCTAATGTAGGTGATGATGCTCTTAAGGACCTTGATGAAACAGGTATTATCCGTATTGGTGCAGAAGTTTCACCTAACGATATTCTTGTTGGTAAGGTTACACCAAAGGGTGAAACTGAATTAACAGCTGAAGAAAGACTTCTTAGAGCTATCTTCGGTGAAAAGGCAAGAGAAGTTAGAGATACTTCATTAAGAGTACCTCATGGTGCCGGTGGTATCGTTGTTGACGTTAAGGTATTTACTAGAGAAAATGGTGACGAACTCGCTCCTGGCGTAAATCAGAACGTAAGAGTATATATTGCTCAGAAGAGAAAGATTTCCGTTGGTGATAAGATGGCCGGTCGTCATGGTAACAAGGGTGTAGTTTCAAGAGTTTTACCTGTTGAAGATATGCCATACTTACCAAATGGTCGTCCACTTGACATCGTTCTTAACCCATTGGGCGTACCTTCTCGAATGAACATCGGTCAGGTACTTGAAATCCACTTAGGTCTTGCAAGTAATGCCCTTGGCTGGAAGGTTTCTACTCCAGTATTCGAAGGTGCAAACGAAGAAGATATTATGCAGTCCCTTGATATGGCAAACGATTATGCTAACAAGTCTTGGGAAGAATTTAAGGATAAGTGGGCTGAAACACTTAAGCCAGAAGTTCTTGAATACTTAGGTAACCACCTTGACCACAGAGATGAATGGAGAGGTGTTCCTATTGACCATACAGGTAGAGTTAAGCTCCGTGATGGTCGTACTGGTGAAGAATTTGATAACCCAACAACTATTGGTTTCATGCACTACCTCAAGCTCCACCACCTTGTAGACGATAAGATTCATGCTCGTTCTACTGGTCCTTACTCACTTGTAACTCAGCAGCCACTTGGTGGTAAAGCTCAGTTCGGTGGTCAGAGATTTGGTGAAATGGAAGTTTGGGCATTAGAGGCATATGGTGCATCTTACACATTACAGGAAATATTAACAGTTAAGTCTGATGATATTGTAGGTCGTGTTAAGACATATGAAGCTATTGTTAAGGACGAAAATATACCTGAACCTGGTGTTCCAGAATCTTTCAAGGTTCTCTTAAAGGAATTACAGGCATTAGGTCTTGATATTAAGATTTTAAGAGAAGATAATACTGAAGTTGAAATTCAGGAAAGCATTGATGACGTAGACGATTTCAATATTAACGTAAATATTGAAGGTGTTGAAAGCGATACTGAAGAAGAAACTAAGAATGACGGTAAGGTTTCTCTTGAAAACGTACTCGGCGACATTGATTTAGATGATATTGATGTAGACGAAGAAGATAGTGATGATGATTTTGTTATCAGTGATGAAGATGTCCTTGAAGAAGCAGATATGCTCAAGGAATTTGAAGATTTAAACAAGTTTTTAGACGCTGATGATGATAGTGATAAGTAAGAAAGGAGAAATATCCAATGAGTGATAATACTGAACAGGGTATAGTTTTTGATTCAATAAAAATCGGTTTAGCTTCTCCTGAAAAAATTCTTCAGTGGTCTCATGGTGAAGTAAAAAAGCCTGAAACCATTAATTACAGAACTTTAAAGCCTGAAAGAGACGGTTTATTCTGTGAAAGAATTTTCGGACCAACAAAGGACTGGGAATGTCACTGTGGTAAGTATAAGAGAATTAGACACAAGGGCATTGTTTGTGAACGTTGTGGCGTTGAAGTAACTAAGAGCAAGGTAAGACGTGAGAGAATGGGTCACATTACTCTCGCGGCTCCTGTGAGCCATATATGGTATTTCAAGGGTATCCCAAGTAGAATGGGTATCATTCTTGGTATTAGTCCAAAGGCCCTTGAAAAGGTTCTTTACTTTGCAAATTACATCGTTCTTGATAGTGGCGAATCAAATCTTGTTTACAAGCAGATTATTTCTGAACAGGAATACAGAGATGCTTACGATACTTACGGCAACAACTTTAGAGTAGGTATGGGTGCTGAAGCTATTAAGGAACTTTTACAGGCTATTGACCTTGACAAAGAAGCAGAAGATTTAAAGAAGGAACTTTTAACTGCTGCCGGTCAGAAGAAGGTTAAGGCTATCAAGAAGTTAGAAGTTGTTGAAGCTTTCAGAAATAGTGGCAACAGACCTGAATGGATGATTTTAGATGTACTTCCTGTACTTCCACCTGAATTAAGACCAATGGTTCAGTTAGACGGTGGTAGATTTGCTACATCTGACTTAAATGACCTTTATAGACGTGTAATCAACAGAAATAACAGACTTTTCAAGCTTCTTGAAATGGGTACTCCAGACATTATCATCAGAAATGAAAAGAGAATGTTACAGGAGGCTGTTGATGCCCTTATTGATAACGGTAGACGTGGTAGACCAGTTACTGGTCCTGGTAACCGTTCACTTAAGTCACTTTCTGACTTATTAAAGGGTAAGCAGGGTAGATTCCGTCAGAACCTCCTTGGTAAGCGTGTTGACTACTCAGGCCGTTCTGTTATCGTAGTAGGCCCTACACTTAAGATTTACCAGTGTGGTCTTCCTAAGGAAATGGCTATCGAACTTTTCAAGCCTTTCGTTATGAAGAACCTTGTAAAAGACGGTTTAGCTCACAATATTAAGTCAGCTAAGAGAATGGTAGAAAGATTACAGCCGGAAGTTTGGGACGTTCTTGAAGACGTCATTAAGGAGCATCCGGTTATGCTTAACAGAGCCCCTACTCTCCATAGACTTGGTATTCAGGCTTTCGAACCTGTACTTGTAGAAGGTAGAGCTATTAAGCTTCACCCACTTGTTTGTACAGCTTACAACGCCGACTTCGATGGTGACCAGATGGCTGTTCACGTTCCTTTAAGTGTTGAAGCACAGGCAGAATGTAGATTCTTACTCCTTGCTCCAAACAACCTTTTAAAGCCTTCTGATGGTGAACCTGTAACAGTTCCTACACAGGATATGATTCTTGGTATTTACTATCTTACACTTGAAAAAGATGGTGAACCAGGCGAAGGTAAGATTTTCAAGGATGAAAACGAAGCAAGACTTGCTTACGATAACCATGTAATTACTTTACATTCAAAGATTAAGGTAAGAAAGACTCTTACAAATGCTGACGGTACTACTGAAAGCCAAATTGTTGATACAACAGCCGGTAGAATTATCTTTAACGAGATTATTCCTCAGGACTTAGGCTTTGTAGATAGAAAAGCTCCAGAAAATAAATTTAAGTATGAAATCGACTTCCTTGTAACAAAGAAGGAACTTGGTAAGATTATTAACAAGTGTATCCATAAGCACCCTTCTACAGAAACTTGTGTTGTATTAGATAACATCAAGTCTCTTGGTTACAAGTATTCTACAATCGCTGCTCTTACAGTTTCTGTATCAGATATGGTTATTCCACCTGAAAAGGAAACATACATTGAAGAAGCAGAAGCAGAAGTTGCTAAGATTAATAAGATGTTCCGTAGAGGTCTTATGACAGACGAAGAAAGACATAACAAGGTTATTTCTGTTTGGGAACAGGCCGATGGTAAGATTACTGATGCCCTTCTTGCAGGTCTCGGTACTTACAACGAAATCTACATGATGGCTCACTCTGGTGCCAGAGGTTCTAATAGACAGATTAAACAGCTTGGTGGTATGCGTGGTTTGATGGCATCTCCTAGTGGTGAAACTATCGAACTTCCAATCAAGGCTAACTTCCGTGAAGGTCTTTCAGTTCAGGAATACTTCATTTCTGCCCATGGTGCCAGAAAGGGTCTTTCTGATACAGCCCTTAGAACAGCCGATTCAGGTTACTTAACTAGACGTCTTGTAGACGTATCACAGGATATTATTGTTCGTGAATATGACTGTTCTGAACATAATAATGGCGAAATTCCATATATGGAAGTTGAAGCATTTATGGACGGACAGGAAACTATCGAACCATTAGTAGATAGAATTAGAGGCAGATACTCTGCTGAAGATATTGTAAATCCGGAAACAGGCGAAATTATCGTTCCTGTAAACACACTTATTACTCCAGATATGGCAGATGCTGTAGTTGGTGCCGGTATCACAAAGGTTAAGATTAGAACTATCATCACTTGTAAGAGCCACAACGGTGTTTGCTCTAAGTGTTACGGTTCTAACATGGCAAGTGGTAGACAGGTTAGAATTGGTGAAGCAGTAGGTATTATCGCTGCTCAGTCAATCGGTGAACCTGGTACACAGCTTACAATGAGAACATTCCATACCGGTGGTGTATCTGGTAATGACCTTACACAAGGTTTGCCTAGAGTAGAAGAACTTTTCGAGGCAAGAAAGCCAAAGGGTCTTGCAATTATTGCAGAATTTGGTGGTAGAGTAAGTGTTACAGATACAAAGAAGAAGAGAGAAGTAGTAGTTACAGCTCTCAACGGCGAATCTAAGGAATATCTTATCCCTTACGGTTCAAGAATTAAGGTTATGAACGGCGATGAAATTCTTGCCGGTGACCCTATTACAGAAGGTTCTATCAACCCTCACGATATTCTCAGAATTCAGGGCGTAAGAGGCGTTCAGGATTACGTTCTTAAGGAAGTTCAGAGAGTATACCGTTTACAGGGTGTTGATATCAACGATAAGCACATCGAAGTTATTGTTCGTCAGATGCTCAAGAGAGTTAAGGTAGAAAATAACGGCGATACTGATATGCTTCCAGGCTCACTTGTAGACTGGCTTGATTTTGAAGACAAGAACAAGGCTGCTATTGAAAACGGTGGCGAACCGGCAGAAGGCTCAAGAACTCTTATGGGTATCACAAAGGCTTCTCTTGCTACTGATAGCTTCCTTTCAGCTGCATCATTCCAGGAAACAACTAGAGTATTAACTGAAGCTGCTATTAAGGGTAAGGTTGACCCACTTATCGGCTTAAAGGAAAATGTTATCATTGGTAAACTTATTCCAGCCGGTACAGGTATGAACCTTTACAGAAATATTGACTTAAAGCTCTCTAAGGGCGAGGCTATTGTAGATAAAGATGCTGTAATCGAAGATGACGATACAACAGAAGAAAACAATAGTACAGAAGAATAATATATAATAGCTAAGGCGAGGGATTTTCCCTCGCCTTTTTGTGTTTTAATAGTGAATCGGAAAGATAAATCCGATGGCTTGATTGACAAGCTACAAATAATAAAGGTAAATACTTAGGGAGTATAGCCCTCTTTCAGCTCTTTTACATAAAGATTATATTTCTATACCTGTTGCTTTAAAAATGTCAAAAATTACCTGTTTAATAAATTGTTTTGTAAGTGTAAAAAGTTTATGTTAGCCTACAGCTAGTATTATCCTTAATAAATCAATTCTTTGATATTTTCAAACTTGCAATATGAAAGTTTGAAAATATAGGTATTACTGTTAATAATCCATTACCCTTTCCCAAATTTCTATATATTAAATTTAATGTGTATAACTACAAAAATAATAAAATATAACTGACCATTGTGGAAAAATTCAAAATAAAAAATATTTCTAAAGTTATCCACAAGGCACTTCAAAAATTAAAAAATCCAACTTATCCACCGTTTTTTAAAATTATGTGGGTATAAGTCTAAAATCTAAAAATCCTATTTTTCCACCAATAATATAACCATTACTATAAACAAAACCAATAAACCCAGTTAAATACCCTATTTTAGCCCTATTTTGGGGATAATTCGCTGTAGACTAACTTATATCCACAAAGTCCAAATTATAGCTTTTAGGGGCAAAAACAGTGGCTAAAATGAATAAAGGGAATTTACAATATTCTAAAATAAAACATAGCTGAAATAGGCTTAATTACATAGTTATAATATTTCAATTATATGTATCTGTCTCCGGTAGAAAAACAAAAATCTACGAAACAGCAATATCAATATACATTATTTTGCATAAATATAAATGTATATACAAATAATGTATATTGCATAAATGGAAAAACCTGTTAAATAACAATACAATTTTTATAGTATTTTAATTATTGAAATTTGCAATTTTTAAGTTTTAAAAATTCAAAATATGCTCTTTAAAATTTAGGATGACTTAAAATACTGTAAAAGACCCTGTAGCCTTGTATATACCTATGTTTCACGTGAAACACCATATAAGCACTATTCAAGGCTATAGAATACAGTTTTTTTGCTTAGGTGATAAGTTTGCCTTATTAAGGGTTTATAATAGAAAAATGAATTATATAGAAAAATATCCTGCAAAATTTGGCGAAATATTAAAAATGTATAAATATTGGTTAAATTTATAAATAGTAATATGCCAAATATGATAACAGGTAAATACTAAGTAATTTTAATGAAATATGACCTAGAGAAAATGCTCAGAATTTTCCCTTTAACCAAATTTTGTATTAATAATAGGATAAAATAAAAAAATATGACTTAAAAATATATAAATAGCATAATTTATAGAAAAATATTATAAAATTCGAACCTATGTTCATTGCCAGAGTTTCCCTTCTCCCAAATTTTAAATAAATATCTATTCTTATATTAAAAGTAAAGACTTAGCCTAAAAAAACACATAAATTAGCCTAAAAACACAAAAATATAAATATGTACAAAAATATACCTATAATTTTGTCAAAATCTTTATAATATTAATGTTTCACGTGAAACAAATTTGTGTTATACTTATCTAAACAAATGAATTATAGACACAGGAGGACAAATAATGGGTAAAGTTATAGCCATTGCTAATCAAAAAGGTGGAGTTGGTAAAACCACTACAGCCATTAATCTTGCTGCATATTTAGCTGAAAAAGGCAAAAAAGTATTAGTTATAGATTCTGACCCTCAGGGAAATGCTACTACAGGACTTGGTATAGATAAAAGAGATGTAAAAAACACATTTTATACTGTACTTATAGGCGAAGCAGACATAAATGACTCAAAAGAAAGCACAATGTTTGATACATTACAGGTAGTTCCTACAGATATTCAGCTTTCCGGAGCAGAAATTGAGCTTATAAATTTTGACAATAGAGAATATATTTTAAGGGATATACTCGAAAAAGGTAACGTAAGAGAACAGTACGATTTTACAATTATCGACTGCCCACCATCTCTTAATATACTTACATTAAATGCCCTTACAGCAGCTGATAGCGTGCTTATTCCACTTCAGTGTGAATTCCTTGCCCTTGAAGGTTTAAGCCAGTTCTTACATACTTATAATTTGGTTAAAGATAGACTTAATAGCAAAATTGAGCTTGAAGGCGTAGTATTTACTATGTTTGACGCAAGAACTAACCTTTCTATGCAGGTTGTAGAAGAAGTTACAAAGTTCTTAGGTGCAGACTTATTTAAGTGCATTATTCCAAGAAATGTACGTCTTAGTGAAGCTCCAAGTTATGGCGAACCTATTAACGTTTATGACCCTAAGTCAAAGGGTGCAGAAGCCTATGAACTTCTTGCAGATGGTATCATCGAAAGGAGTGAAAATTAATGGCTATGAAAAAAAGAGGAGGTTTAGGTTCAGGTATGAGTTCCCTCTTTTCATCTAATGAAATAGAGGAAAAACATAGTGGTGGTGTATTAGAGGTTGACATAAATAAAATCACACCAAATCCAAAACAGCCAAGGAATAAATTTGACGATGCTACACTTATGGAATTGGCTGATTCTATTAAGGAAGTAGGTGTTTTACAGCCTATAACAGTCAAAAAAAATGGGGATTACTATGTTATAATTGCCGGTGAAAGAAGATGGAGAGCTGCCAGAATTGCAGGCTTAGAGAAAATTCCGGCTATTGAAAAGGATTTAGACGAATTAAAGATACTTGAAGCTGCTCTTATTGAAAATGTTCAGAGAGAAGACTTAAACCCTATGGAAGAAGCCTACACATATAAAAGACTTTCAGAGGAATATAGTCTTAGTCAGGAACAGATTGCCAAAAAAGTAGGTAAAAGTAGAACAGTTGTAGCCAATGCTATCAGACTTTTAAACCTTGACGAAAGAGTTCAGACATTTATAAAGGAAAATAGAATATCAAATGGACACGGTAGAGCATTAATTCCTTTAGATAAAGAACAGCAGTTTGAATTGGCAGAAAGAATAATTGATGAAGGTCTTTCTGTAAGACAGATTGAAGAATTAGTAAAAGAAATACAAAATCCTCAGCCGGAGGAAGAAAAAAAGACAGAAAAGACAGTTGCTCCTAATCCCGAGCTTGCAAGAGCCTGCGTAGAAATAGCGAAGGACTTAAAGTCTATTTTTGGCACTAAAGTTACTATTAAAAATGGTAAGAAAAAAGGCAAAATTGAAATTGAATACTATTCTCCAGATGAATTAGACAGAATTGTAGGTTTAATGAAGAAAAATATGTAAATGTTTCACGTGAAACATTGGAGGAAATTATGTATAAAATTATTTTTTGTGACTTAGACGGAACACTTTTAAAAGATGATAAAACGCTACCGGAAGAAAATGCAAAAGCAATTTCCTATGCCCTTTCAAAAGGTGTAAAGTTTGTTTTATGTAGTGGTCGCTCAAATATGAGCCTAGATGTTTTAAATGAACAACTGGGACTTGTAAAGGAAAATAACTATACCGTTGCCTTTAATGGCAGTACAATATATGAAAATGTATCTAAAAAGAAACTGGTAAACCATTTGTTAAAAGGTGAATACGGTGGCGAAGTTTTGGATATATTAAGACGGTATCCGGTAAATGTATTGGCTTATGAAAATGAAAAATTGTGGTGCGATAAGCCTACAGAGAGAATAAAAAGATATGCCAGAAATTCTTTTATTCCCTATTATGTTACAGAGGATTTAAGAGAATTGGTTTCTCACGATTTCAGTAAAATTATAGCCATATCTGATAATGAAAAACTTTCACAAATACAACAGGCTTGCAATTCCTGTGGTATTACAGAAAAAGTGGGAGTATTTTTCTCCGGAGAAGATATATTGGAATTTAATCCTTATAATATAGATAAAGGCACTGGAGTTAAGGATTTATTGGAAAAAATAAATATTGACCCTAGTGAAGCTATAGCCATTGGAGACAACTTTAATGACATTCCTATGATTGAAAATGTAGGTATGGGAGTGGCAGTAAAAAATGGCGTTGATGAAATAAAAAGTGTGGCAAACTATGTTACGGAAAATGACAACAACCACAATGCAGTAGCAGAGGTTATACAGAAATTTATTATGTAAAATTTTCAAAAAAGCCTTGAAATTCTTGGTTTTTGTGATATACTATATACCATAGGTTAAGCGTACGAGAAAGACTAAGCTATGTAGCACTTTCAGAGAGCTGTCGGTGGGTGAAAGACAGTAGTGTGAAATGGTGTTCCACCTTTCCAGCTTTCGGTGATGAATCGAGGGGTAGCCCCTTACAGCAGACAGAGTGGCATTTTTTATAATGCAATTTGGGTGGCAACACGGGTGTTCAACTCGTCCCTTTTTAGGGACGAGTTTTTTTATAGTGAATCGGAAAGATAAATCCGATGGCTTGCTGTGTCAAGCCACAAATTAACAAAGTTAATTTGTTCTGAATTATTCTGGACAGTGTTCTGACCTGTTTTGTCAGCTATTTAAAATTTTTGGAGGTAATGAAATGTTAGACGTAAAGAGATTTAGAGAAGATTTTGACGGTGTAAAGGCAGCTTTAGCAAAGCGTCATAAGGATTATCATCTTGAAAAGTTTACAGAACTTGATGAAAAAAGACGTACTTTAATTAAGGAAATCGAAGAATTAAAGGCAAAGCAGAATTCAGAAACTAAGCAGATTCCTGTTTTCAAGAAGGAAGGCAAGGACGTTGCACCTCTTATGGCAGAAATGAAACAGCTTTCTGAAAAGATTAAGGCATTAGACCCAGAATTAAAGGCTCTTGACGAAGAAATTAGACAGTTCCTTTTATCAGTACCTAACACACCTAACCCACTTGTAGCAGACGGTGTTGATGATTCTGAAAACGTAGAAATCAGACGTGTTGGTGAACCTACTAAGTTTGATTTTGAACCAAAGGCTCATTGGGATATTGGTAAGGATTTAGACTTATTTGATGCAGAAGTTGCAGCTAAGATTTCTGGTACTAGATTTACAGTTTACAAGGGTCTTGGTGCTAGACTTGAAAGAGCTATTACACAGTTTATGCTTGATACTCATGTTGAAAAGCACGGCTATACTGAAATTTTCCCACCATTTATGGTAAACAGAGCATCTATGACTGGTACTGGTCAGCTTCCTAAGTTTGAAGAAGATGCCTTCAGAGTAGCTAATAACGATATGTTCCTTGTACCTACAGCAGAAGTACCTGTAACAAATCTTCACAGAGATGACATTCTCGAAGGTGCAAAACTTCCTATTAAGTATTGTGCATATACTGCTTGCTTTAGAGCAGAAGCCGGTTCAGCTGGTAGAGATACTAGAGGTTTAATTAGACAGCACCAGTTCAACAAGGTAGAACTTGTTAAGTTTACTAGACCAGAAAACAGCTACGAAGAACTTGAAAAGCTTACTAACGATGCAGAAGATATTCTTAAAATGTTAGGTCTTCCATACAGAGTTGTTAGACTTTGCAGTGGTGACTTAGGTTTCAGTTCTGCTATGACTTACGATATTGAAGTTTGGATGCCAAGCTACGGTAGATACGTAGAAATTTCAAGCTGTTCTGACTTCGAATCTTATCAGGCAAGACGTGCCAACATTAAGTTCAAGGACAACATTAAGGATAAGGCTCAGTTCGTTCATACATTAAATGGTAGTGGTCTTGCTGTTGGTAGAACAACTGCTGCTATTCTTGAAAACTTCCAGAATGCAGACGGTACTGTAACTATTCCAGAAGTTCTCCTTCCATATATGGGTGGTCACAAGATAATTAAGTAATAAACTTTTTTACCATTATTGCGTATATAACATAGTAAGTAACAATTTACTCCCTTCCCTGCTTTTGGAAAGGGAGTAAATGCTTTATAAGAAAGGAGATTGTACAAAATGGCTTTTGAAAAAGAATTAGAAAAAAAGGCTGTGGAAATAGCTGAAAAGGTTGGCGAAGAAACTGCCAAAATAGAAAGCGAAGCTAAGGAAGTAGAAGAAAAAGTTCTTGAAGAAACTGTTGAAGTAATTGAAAAAGTTGAAAACAAAATGGACAAACTTGTAAAGAGAATAAATGAGCTTGCTCATAAAAATAAAACACAGGGACTTACTGATGAAGAATTAAAAGAAAGAGATGCCCTTAGAAAAGAATATATTGCCGAATTTAAAAAAGGTATGAAAAAGAACATTATGGATAATCTTTACATTATGGATAAGGACGGAAATAAGGTAAAGGTAGAGCCAAAGAAAAAGAAAAGGTAAATAATTGAACTTTACCAAGAAAAATATAAAAATACTAATGCTCCTTATTGTTTTTACAATAGGTGTTTTGGTATGTTTTCAAAATCTTGATGTTGTAGGGAATTGCTTTCGTTATGTCTTTGGAATGATAAGCCCTTTTATACTGGGTGGCTGTTTGGCTTTTGTGCTTAATATTCCAATGAGCTTTTTTGAGCGAAAGCTCTTTGTAAAGGATAATAAATTTACAAGAAAGGCAAAACGTCCTTTAAGCCTTATTCTCGCAATAGTAGTTATTTTGGCAGTTGTTACAGGTGTTGTTGTTATTGTAGTGCCTAAATTAAGCGATACTTTGGCACAGGTTGTATACACAGCCCAAAGGTCAATACCAAAATTAAAGGTATTTGTAAACCAGTACGTAAACGATGACCAAATTAACGAAATTTTAAATCAGTATTCTAACTTTGATGCAAATAAACTGTTTAATATGTTAATAGACTTCTTCAGAAGTGATGTTACAACCAATTTTTTAGGCTCTACAGTGGGAGTTGTAAGAGGTATTGTAAATTCTGTTGTAAATGTGGCTATTGGCTTTGTTTTTGCCATTTATATACTTTTGGCAAAGGAAACGCTTTCAAGACAGATTGCAAAGGCTTTAAAGGCTATATTTAATAAAAAAGCCTATGACTATATTATAAAGGTGTCTGAGCTTAGCTACACTACATTTGCAAACTTTATTACAGGACAGTGCCTTGAGGCTGTAATACTTGGTACATTGTTCGTTGTGTCAATGTCTATATTTAGAATGCCTTATGCCCTTTTAGTAGGTGTTTTAATTGGTTTTACAGCCCTTATACCTTTTATAGGTGCGTTTTTAGGCTTTGTTATTTCTGCCCTTCTTATACTTATGGTTAGTCCTATAACTGTAGTTTATTTTGCTATATTATTCCTTGTAATACAGCAAATAGAGGGTAATTTGATTTATCCTCATGTTGTAGGTGGTTCTGTAGGTTTGCCGTCAATTTGGGTGCTTGTAGCCCTTACTGTAGGTGGAAATATAATGGGTATTGTAGGTATACTCTTGTTTATACCTCTTTCATCTGTTTGCTATGCCCTTTTCTGTCAATGGGCAAATAAGAGATTAGAAAAGAAAGAACAACAGGAAAAAGTAATTGAAGAATAACAAAAAGGATTGACTCTAAAAAAGTCAATCCTTTTTGTGTTTTATTCATTTTGACCGTATATTATTTTGTAAACATAGTTGGCTAAATCCATTCTTGTGGCATTGTTATCCAAACCCTCAGCATTTTTAATTGCACCTATATTTAATGCAATATTTGTGTATACATCATTGTCCTGATTTTTAAATGCAGAGCTTAACATTGGCAGGTTATTAGTGTATGTGTAGCTTTCAAGAAGTATAATAACCTGTTTTACAGTTAAAGGAGTATCTGCGTCTTTTTCAGTATATTTGGTGTTTAAACACTTGTTAATAGACTCTAAAGTATATCTTCTGTTTAAGTATTTTGTTAAATCCTTTAAAGTAAGGGTTTTGTCAGGTTCAAACTTAGTTAAATCATCAAAAGTATAACCAGCCTGATAAAGGAATAATACATTAGCCCTGTCCTCTTTGTTTGTAATATCAGCATAAATTTGATTTTTGCTGTAATATTTATTACCATTGCCTGTAAGGAGATTACCTTCGCAATCTATCATTGGTTTAATATTAAAGCAATAAGCTAAACGGAAATTATCAGGGTTGTTGTAATCTTTAACATATGTAGGAATAAAACTACATTTTGAATTTGCAATATCAAAGGCTTCATCAGTTGATATAGTAGGAGTTACATTGTTATATGTCATAGTTTCTGATGAATTGTTAAAACTTTTAATTTCACCTTTTGAATTAAAAGAAATATCAATATACTCCTCTGTACTAGGAATACGATTTATTTTTTTGTAGTATCTGATTTCATTCTTTGAATAATTAAATTTATAAAAATCAGGTATATTAAAACCGTTTTTCTTTATTATTTCATCAGCTTTTTCGTTTATATCTATGAAAATATTGTCATTATTATCATCAGAATAACAACCATAACTTGTAACTTCACCTTTATCATTTATAGAAAAAGATGAAATATCGTCTTTTTTGCTAAAATAAGCTGTTTTACTGTTTTTTTCGGCTATAGAATATACAAAATCAAAATCTTTTGCCTTAAGATTTAGACCTAATTTCTTATTAATAATATTGACAGCATCTTCTGTTGTTATAAATTCATCGGTATTTTGCTGAAAATCTTCGCTGTATTCAGCTTTAGCCATAGCACTGGAATTCAAATCAGCATCTGAATATAAGTTATTTAAAGAGTCAATATAGCCAGTTCCGTAAAACAATTCTCCGGTTTCAGCATCTACACAAGGAAATTCTGTACGGTAAAGAAAATCTATATCCGTATCATTATCTAGTCCTGTAGTAATATATGTAAATATAGGCTTGTCTGAATATTTAGTGTACCAAGGACCAAAATTGGAATTTTTTAAATATATATCTTTGGCATCAACAGGAGAAATTAATTTTTTAGGTATAGTAACATTAGGAGCTTTGTCCAAACTTCTTGCATATCTAACTACTTCGCCGTCAGAATTACAAATAGATAAATCAATCAAATCTTCATCTACGGCATAATTTCCAATATATCTGACATAGGTAAATTCAGTAGAAGACTCAGAATATGTCTGTGTGGATTTTAATTTCCAATTCTCATAGTCATTGCCTAAAATTTTATTTAAAAATTCATTGGATTTTTTAGTAAGCTGAGCTTCTGATAATCCTTTTTCACTAGTTTTTTCGTCTGAGTTAATAAAGAATGTTACAACACCGTTTTTTAAATATGCAGTAGCATAGTCACCATTACTTTTATTTTCCCAGTTTAAAACCATTGAACTACCGTCATTGGTAACATCAAAATTTTCGTATTCCGGCACATTAAATAAACTTTTTACTTGATTTATAGCACCAGTATAATTATCATCATCATTAGCTAAAACAGGCATAGACAATAACATAGTACCAGTTAATAACAGCGTAATAAATTTTTTCATAATTTCCCCTCCCCTATTTTAAAATACTGATATAACCTTGATTAGTAAATTGTGCATTTGCTTTTATAAAAGAATATAATATTTGGGCAAATTCTCCTCTCGTAATAGTAGAATTGCCATTAAATTCAGTTCCACTATTAAATATACCAAGGCTTTCACAAAGTGCTACATAAGGTAAATTTTCGCCATAAACATCACTGTAACTTGTCTTATAATTGTTGCTGTTCTGACATAAAGAAGATAAACCTAATATGCTACAAAATAGCTTTGAAATATCGTATTTAGTCATCTTATGGTCGTCAGTATAAATATTTTTAAAGTAATTTATTTCATAAAAATCAACTATATTTGAGTTACTTTCCAAAGTTTTAATATCATTAAATGTCAATGTAGAATTAGGAGAAAATTCAGAAGAATTAAATCTTAGTCCTAAATCAGCCAGTTTTTCAATGTATTCCTTCTGTGGACAATCATCAATATCAGTATATCCATTGAAGATTTTTGGTACATATTCTTCATTATTACTTGTTATAGGCTTACCTTCAGGGCTTAAAAACGGATTATCATCAAAAGAATAAGCTAAAACAGCCTTATCATTTTTATTTAAAACGTATTTTAAGGTAAAACCAAAGGTATCGGCACATTTATCAAAGGCATTTTCTACAGATAAGTCACTTTCAAACTTAGGCACTTCAAGGGTGCTATCAGAAAAATAAAACTTATTGACACTACCATCAGGATTAACAACAATAGTTAAAAAATCACTATAATTTAATACACCGTCTACATATTTATATAATATATAATAACTATAATCTTCATTATATGAAATATCAAATATTTTATAGTCATTATATCCTAAAGAATTAACATACTGTAATGCTATTTTGTCTAATTCTTTGTTCGAAATAATACTATTTTTATCTATTTCCTCGTTATAATTTTGAAACATTACAACCTGTCCTTTGGAAGAAACAGTAGCACAATTAGTTATATTGACTTTATCATAAATAGAAGTATAATATTTACCATTTTTACTAAAATATCTGGTGCTTAAATTATTTAAAGAAAATTCGTAACCAAAATTATTTTTAATTATTTCAACAACCTCTTTAGGAGATATGCAATTTTTTATATTGGTTATAGTCTTTTCTTCTGCGTCAGATAAAGCTCCTGCTGTTTCTACATATACGTCACTTGCTTTGTTGGAATAGTATACATCGTCATATGTATCTATTTTTCCACCGTTAGTGGCACTTATGTAAGATGTAGTGTAACTTGTTGTAGTAAAGCAAGGGAACAGATAATTATCTCTTGTATCAAAGTCGTATGAAGTAGTAAAAACTTTACCAAAACCGGCATTTTCAATGTATTTCTTTTTTGCAGTTTCGTAATCCAAAATATTGTCAAATTCTTCAATGTCTACATCAAATTTATCTTTACAGCTATATGTTAAGAGAGTTCCGGTTTCATCAAAATTCATATGGGCGTCATTGTATATAGCCTTGTAATCTCCAATATACTGACAGAAATCTACATCCCATGTGCCAAAACTAAATTCACATTTTTCCAACTTCATTTTATTGGAATTTTCGCCTAATATTTTATTTAAGTTTTCCTTTGCAATTTCTATAATCTGTTTTTCTGTAGTTGGATTACTGTTGTTTTTATTAGGTTCGTTTTTCCAGTTTGAAAAAGATATTACATTACCCTTTGAATCGAAAGCAACTAAATAGTCATTCCAATTTAAAAAATATGTGTAGCCGTCATCATTTTTTTCAAAATTATAAGTATAGTTGGGGTCAGTAATGCCAAACAGCTCCTTAGCTTTTTCAGCATACACTTCAGCATAGCTCTGACCTTCTGTGTCAGCAAATGTCGGTACAGCAAATGCCATAGACGTTGCCAAAAGTAATGATATAAATTTTTTCATAAAAACACCCTCCCTTTGTTAAAATATTATCAACTCTTTAATTTAATTATACATGTTAAGAGCAGAATTATCAATCATATTTTGTAATAATTTTGTATCTATTAATAATACAGTTGAAAATATTAAATCGTTGCAAAATTTATAAAAAAATAAGCCACGATTATGTGGCTCATTTCAGAGTATAGATAACACTATTACATTTTTACATTTCACACTTCATAATAAATGTACTGTCTAAGGCTTTTTGGAGTATATTTGCTACATCACTTGAGGATATTATACCGTCACAATCTACATCACCATTGTCTACATTTGTACTATTCAAGACATTTTGAAGTAATAAAGAGGCATCATCAGCAGTTATACTTCCGTCGTTGTTTATATCGCCGTATTTTACAAAATCCTCTATTTTCTCAATACTGTCCCAGTATATCTTTACAAAGCAGTCACTATTAAACTTGCCATTTTCAAATTCAACACCTGAAACATTTCCATTAAGAGATTTCATAGCAGGAACGTACATTCTGGCATTTGTATTGTAAATTACAGAATACTCTCCATCTAAAGGAAAAGTTACTTTTGTTACAACATTTGTACCGGCAGTAATGTTTTCGTCTGTGTAAGGTGTAGGAGTTTTTTCTACAATAGCGTTTTCCATTGTAAGGCTGTTGTTTAAATCATTATTTTTGTAATAACCATTAAAATCTAAAATATATAAAGGCTCTTTTATTGTGCCGTTAATTACATCAGTAGATAAACTAATATTGCCATTGTTGTCTACTGTAATAGTGGCTTTGGCTTTTTCATTTTCAATTAGACTGTGGGCTACATTATCGCTGTAATAGGCTATATCTACACTATAAATACCGGCTTTAAGCTGTTCTGTAGGCAAATTAATAACTTCGTCTTCAATAGCCAAATTTAAGGCATTCATAACAGCATCTCTTATACCGTTACTGGAATATGTTGCACCGGTTACAGCATCAATATTGTGTACTTCTTCAGCATTAGTAGCATCTTTTCCTGTAAAAGCATCTTTCAGCCCATTAAAGGCTGTTTGTAACATATTTTGATTTATAGTAGCATATGTACCCTTAAAATTATCTCCAGTTACTGTAATACCTTTGATTTTGCCGTCTTTTACTTCTACTGTAGCATTTATGTCATATTCTCCAAACTGTGAAATATGGGCAGTACCTGTATAAAATTTGCTAGTATTTGTATCTACAGCATTGTTATAGTCAAAGGCTAAATAAGCATTGGTATTAAGGCTTATAGCAGGAACGAAAAGATTTACATATACACCGTCATAGGAATTGTCAGGTACTTCAAAGGAAATTTGGTCAACTTCGTTTTCTTCGTTTGTATGGGTGTCGGCAATAAAGGTTTCGCCATTAGCTGAATTGCCCTTGTATATTTGCCAGTTTTCAGCCCAGTCACTAATACCCATTATTGATACAGCTTGAAGGTCTATAGTTACAGTAGCCTTGCTGTCATTTCCAATGTCAATAGTAGCATTCTTAATACAAGAACTTGCCATTGACGGAGAAGTTATATTTGTAGCTTTCATCATTTTCACAGGTAAGGAATATGTGCTAGGCTGTAGATTTATTTTATTTGAACCAAATTCAAAATTGTTGTTTGCCATTGTATTACAGGCAAATGCACTTATTAAAATGGCAAAGGTTAATAAAAAAGCTGTTAATTTATTGTATTTCATATTTGTCCTTTCTTTCTAAAAAAGAGATAGGTAAAATTTAAACCTATCTCTTTTTTGAATAGTGAATCGGAAAGATAAATCCGATGGCTTGCAAAGCAAGCCACAAATAACGAAGTTATTTGTTCTGAATAGTGAATCGGAAAGATAAATCCGATGACTTGCAAAGCAAGTCACAAATAACGAAGTTATTTGTTCTGAACCTTAAAATATTTAGAATGTAATTTCGTCCATATCTATAACAGTAACTGTTTTAGCCTTTGTCATTCTGTTTGTTACAGCACTAATATTTGTTACTGATGTAGTATCTTGTGAATTAAAGGAAATAATATCTAAATTAGGTTTGTAATATATCTTTTTCATAATGTCCTCCAATTATTTTACTTCTGCTGTTACCTGTACATTGTCTGGTAAACCATAGCTATTAGCCTTGTCCTGACTTGCTGAAAGTATTAAACCAAATACAGAAGTTTCAGTTTCATTAGCAGAAATATTTATGTTTTCAGTAAATTCCTTTGTACTGTTTTGGTCTTTGAAAAATACCTTCCATACAATCTGGCTAAGAGAATTACCATTAGGCTGAACCTCTGCTGTCCAACCGTAAGCATACTTGCCACCGTCAACATTTTCAGAAACAATACAGTCAGATACTGTAACTACAGGGTCACTTACTTCGTTACCCTTTACAGTGGCATTGGCATAATCCATAGATAAGAAAGCGTCAGGAGACATACCCATAGCCTGAACAGACATATTTAAGTAAACACCGTCCCAAGAGTTGTCAGGAACAGCAAAAGAAATCTGTGTAACATTACCCTCAGAATCAGTTTTTTCAACAGTAGCATTAACAGTTGAGCTACTAACATTGCTTTCCTGATAAATCTTCCAGTCAGAAGCAAAAGCAGTTACACCGAAAACACTAACAGCCTGTAAGTCAACATAAGCCGTAGCCTTTCCATTTTCATCAACCTTTAAGCTACCACCGACAATACAACTACCAGCCATAGAGGCATTGGCAATATTACTTGCGTTCATTAACTTAACTGGCAAAGTATATTCTCCAGCAGATAATGCAGTTTCGCTACTACCAAATTTAAAAGTTGCACTTGCCATAACATTAAATGCAAGTGTGCTAATCATCATTGTTAAAATTAACAAGAATGAAACAATTTTTCTTGTGTTAAATTTAAAATTCATTTTTTAATATCCTTTCTTTTTGTAATGTATAGAGTTAAAAAAATTGTAAATACAGAACCTCCTTTATTTTTTTTGTTTAACTTGAAATGCAAAAACTAAAATATATTTAAGTTAGCTAAGGCTAACTAAATTGTTAAAAATTACAGCGACATTGTCAAAAATCGCTGTAAATAAGTGGTTAGCCTTTGCTAACCGAATTTTAAAAAAATAATACTTTGCATAAAAGTATATTAAAAAATATATATATTTAGTTTTAAATTTTGCAAATTGACAGGCTCAATATACCATATTTAGGGATAAAAGTCAATTATGCTTATTGATTAAAATATATCTATTAAAATATTTTGAAAAATCTATTTATATAATAAAAAAGGTGGCATATCAGATTGACATACCACCTTTTAAACTTTGTTCTAATTATTTATTCTTAAATTACTTAGATGCAAGATAAGTATTAATATCAGCAACAACTTCGTCTACGTTCATACCATGAACTAAACAAGCTTCTTCAAGAGATTCGCCCTGAGAAGATGGACAACCGATACAGTGCATACCAGCGTTCATAAGAATTGCAGCAATACTCATATCCTGAGCAAGCATATCGCCAATAATCATATCCTTAGTTACTTCTTTCATAACACACACTCCTTAAATTATTTATTAGTTAATAAACCCATTGAAGTAAATGGGAAGTATCTAAATACAGCCTTTCCCTCTATTTTATCTCTCTTTACATACTTGTTATTCCAGAAACGAGAGTCAGCAGAATTATTTCTGTTGTCACCCATCATAAAATAACTGTCATCAGGAACATAGTATGTAGCATCCTCTGTAACCATAGGTTCGTGGAGGAAAGATGTATCAAGAGGTGTTGTACTGTCATTAATATAAACTTGGTTATCTCTTATTGTAACCTTTTCACCAGGAAGACCAATAATTCTCTTTATATAGAGAACACTTTCATCATCTGGGAATTTAAACACAACAATGTCGTATCTTTGAGGGTCACTGAACTTGTAGCTAAGCCTGTTAGCAATAAGTCTGTCCCCCGTCATAATAGTAGTTTCCATAGATGCTGAAGGAACTCTGGCATTTACTATAACAAATTGTGTAATGAGTACGGCACATACAAGGGCAACAACAATGGTTTTTACCCAATCCCAAACCTCTTTCATAACACTTTGCGATTTAGTAACAGCCTCTTTTTCCTCGGCTTCTTTTTCTTCTATTACTTCGCCAGAAACCTTGTCTACTTCTTGGATTTCTTCGTTTTTATTATTTACATCAACAGCCATATTATTCTCCTCTTACATTAAAACTTTCCTTATTCTGAAAGCTATTTCATTCTACTACACTTTGATAATTTTGTCAATTAATTAGTACCCTAGAAAGTATTACATATCTCTTAAATTCAATACCATAAACCTTAGTAAAAATTGACTGTTATATACCGTTGTGGTAAAATAAAATATATAAATACAGCTTTACAGGAGGCATATATGAAAGTATTAGTTACAGGAGTAAAAGGACAGTTAGGTTTTGATGTTGTAAATGAATTAGAAAAAAGAGGTCACACTGCTATTGGTGTTGATGTTGACACTATGGATATAACAAATCCGGAACAGGTTGAAAGTGTTATAAAGGCAAATATGCCTGAGGCTGTTATTCATTGTGCAGCCTATACAGCAGTAGATTTAGCAGAGGATAACAAGGAACTTTGCGATAAAATAAATGGCGAAGGTACAGAAAATATTGCAAAGGTTTGTAAGGAAATAAATGCTAAGTTAATGTACATTAGCACAGACTATGTATTTAATGGTGAAGGTGAACGTCCATGGGAGCCTGACGATAAGGTTACTACACCTCTTAACGAGTATGGCTATGCAAAGTATTTAGGTGAACAGGCTGTTCAAAAGTATGTAAAGGATTTCTATATTGTCAGAATAGCTTGGGTATTTGGTATAAACGGCAAAAACTTTGTCAAAACTATGCTTAATGTAGGAAAGAACCACGATACAGTTCGAGTTGTAAATGACCAGATTGGTACACCAACATATACTTTTGACCTTGCCAGACTTTTAGTAGATATGATTGAAACAGATAAATATGGTATTTATCACGCAACTAATGAAGGTGGTTATATTAGTTGGTACGATTTCACTTGTGAAATATACAGACAGGCTGGCTATACTACTAATGTAGTGCCGGTAACTACTGAGGAATACGGTCTTTCAAAGGCAAAGCGTCCTGAAAATAGCAGACTTAATAAGAGTAAACTTGTTGAAAATGGATTTAAGCCACTTCCTGATTGGAAAGATGCTTTGGCAAGATATATTGAAATTTTGAATAAAGAAAATTAATTAGTAAATTTTTGAAGGAGGAAACCCCTTTGTTTGAAACAGAAAAAGAAGTTGAAAGAGTAATATTGGTTGCCGTTGATGACGGTACAAATGAATTTGATGCCGAAAGCTGTCTTGATGAATTAGAGGACTTAGCTAATACAGCTGATGCAGTTGTAGTAGGCAGAATGATTCAGAAATTAGGGGCAATAAACAGAGCTACTTACTTAGGTAGTGGTAAAATTGATGAGCTTAAAGCCTTTGCAGAAATGAAAGATGCAACAGGTGTTATTTGTGATGATGAATTAAGCCCTGTTCAGATTAGAAATTTAGAAAATGCTCTTAATTTAAAGGTGATGAGCAGAACTCTTGTAATACTTGATATTTTTGCAAAAAGAGCTATGTCAGCCGAAGGTAAGGTTCAGGTTGAACTTGCACAGCTTAGATATAACCTTTCACACCTTACTGGACGTGGTAAGGAAATGAGCCGTCTTGGTGGTGGTATAGGTACAAGAGGTCCTGGTGAAAAGAAGTTGGAAGTAGATAGAAGACGTATTGCCGACAGAATTTCTGACTTGAATAAGAACTTAAAGGAAATTGAAAGACATAGAAGCCTTTTGAGAGAAAATAGAAATAATCAGACTCCGGTAATTGCCCTTGTAGGCTATACAAATGCCGGAAAATCAACACTTCTTAATGCCCTTACTGGTGCAGGAGTTTTGGCAGAGGATAAGCTCTTTGCTACTCTCGATACTACTACAAGAGCTGTAGAAACTCAAAGTGGTGCAAACTATCTCTTTACAGATACTGTAGGTTTTATACAGAAACTTCCACATGGTCTTATTAAAGCCTTTAGAGCGACTTTAGAGGAGGCAAAGTATGCCGACTTGCTTGTTCACGTTGTAGATGCCTCAAATCCAAAAAGACGTGAGCAGATGAACACAGTTTATAAGACTTTAGCAGAGCTTGGAGCAGATAAAAAGCCTATTGTTACAGTTTATAATAAAATAGATAAAGATGATATTGAAATGCCTCTTACAAAGGATAATAGAGCTATGGAAACCTTGGCAATTTCAGCCGGTACAGGCATTGGCTTGCCGGAAATGATTGCAAAGGTAGAGGATATTATAAAGAGCTTTAAAAAGTCCATTAAAGTCATTATTCCTTATGATAAAGGTCACCTTTTAAGCATAGTCCACGGTAAGTGCGAAATTACAGCATCTGAAAATAAAGACGAGGGCTACTATTTTGAACTCTATGCCGATAATGAAACAGAAAATAGATTGAGAGAATATATTATTAATGATAGGACAATATAAGTTGTAGTGTAAGCAATTAAAAAGGAATTGAAGTTATGACAATAGAAGAAGTTTTATCTTTTGAGGAAATGCAAATATTTGATCGTAAAAGTATTAATATTGAGCCAAAAGCGTTAGCAATACCTCTTGTAGCTTTTGCAAATGCAGACGGTGGAACTATAGCAGTAGGTATATCAGATAAAACCAGAAGAATAGAAGGTGTGGATTTTGAAGTTCAGAAATATAATGAACTTTTGAGAGTACCCTTTGATTTTTGTAACCCGACAATTCCAGTACAAATAGAGAAAGTACCTTGTGTAGATTATCAAGGAAGAAAGAATCATGTACTGCTTATACACATAGAACCTAGTCCACAAGTTCATACAAATCAAGCTGATGAAGCTTATTTAAGAGTGGGAGATAAGTCTAAACTGCTTAAATTTGATGAAAGATTACAACTTACCTATGACAAAGGCGAGCGATATTTTGAGGATAAAATAGTTCCAGATGCAGGAATAGATGATATAAACTTAGATTTAGTTAAAAATTATATAGATAAAATTGGATATAGCAAAACACCATTAGAATATTTAAAACAAAATAAAGGCTTTATAAAAGAGAAAGATGGTTGTATACAGGTAAGTACAGCGGCTATTTTATTATTTGGCAGAAATCCTCAAAACTTTTTCCCTAGAGCCAGAATTCGTTTTATTAAGTACGAAGGAACACAAGAAAAATTTGGAACGGAAATGAATGTAATCAAAGATGTTATATTTAAAGGTACTATACTTGATATGATTAATAATTCTATTAAGTACCTTGATACTCAGGTAAAGGAAAAGACCTATTTGGGTGCAAATGGAAAATTTGTTACAGAGGAAGAATACCCTAAATTTGTTAGACAAGAGTTAATAGTAAATGCAGTAACTCACAGAGCATATAGCATAAGTGGAACAGATATTCAAATAAAAATGTTTGATAATCGTATAGTAGTTGAAAGTCCTGGCAAATTACCTGGATTAGTAAAAACAGATAATATGCGTTACACTCATTTTTCAAGAAATCCAAAGATTGCAGAATTTTTGAAAGCATATAATTTTGTAAAAGAGTATGGCGAAGGTGTTAACCGTATGTGTATAGAATTGGAAACTGTTGGATTGAAAGAGCCAGAATATTATACGAATGCTTTTATGCTTCAGGCTACTATATACAACGGAAATAAAAATAGCTCAGGTGGTAATGTAGCGATTGATACAGAAGATGTAGCGATTGATACAAAAAATGTAGCGATTGATACAGAAGATGTAGCGATTGGTAACCAAAAGGTTACACTTAAAAATTTGAAATTACGATTAGATGAACAAAATTATCTTGAAGCTACTAAGCAAAATATATTATCTATATACGATGAAATGGAAACAAATCAAATATTTGGTACTAAAGAAATATCAGATATACTTCATTTCTCAAGTTCAGGAGCTCGTAGAGTTTTGAACAAAATAATTGATACAGGGGTGGTAACTTCTGTTAAAGGTAAAGGTAAAGGAAGATATAGATTTTTAAACAATGAAGAAATTAAATAAATCTTATAAAGGACTAAAAATATGATAATACGACATTCTTCAAAAAATGATATTCCCAAAATGCTTGAAATTTATGAAACTGCCAGAGCTTTTATGCGTTCTACAGGCAATATGGAACAATGGATAAATGGCTATCCGTCAAAGGAAGTTCTTGAAAATGATATAGATAAAAATGAAAGCTATATCTGTGAAAAAGACGGAGAAGTAGTTGGCACTTTTGTATATAATATAGGTATTGATGAAACCTATAACAAAATATATGATGGTCAGTGGCTAAACAATAAGCCTTATGGCTATATTCATAGAATAGCCGGCGATGGAAAGACAAAAGGTGTCGGTAGTTTCTGTATAAATTGGGCTTTTGAAAAATGTGGAAATATGAAGATAGACACCCACGCTGACAATAAGCCTATGCAGAATTTACTTCTTAAATTAGGCTTTAAGAAATGTGGAATAATATATATTGCTGACGGTAGCCAAAGAGTGGCTTTTCAAAAGGAGAAATAACAAAAATAACAGGCTGTTACAGCCTGTTGTTTTTTTACACATGAGTTCCCAAAATGGGAAGGCACATAAAGCACAGGTTATAATAGCCTGTTGTTTTTTTACCTATATTTTAAATATTCTAAAAACTTTTCTACAGCAAGGGATATTTTAGGTAAGTTTTTAGACTATACTAAACATCAGTCTGTAGTTTTAGAGGTGTAAATACATGTTTCTCCAAAAGTTAACTCCCCCACAGTAAGTAGTGAGGGAGTTTTTATGTTAAAGGCTATTCAGTTTAAGAATGGGAATATGCTTTTGTATGTAGATTTGGTGTTTAAAGGGAAAATTTATAATATTGTTAAATCAGCATATGCCTGTTTTAAAGGAATTTCAGCCTCAACATTCACATTTTTAATTGTCATATTTTTGATATGACTTTCTTCAAGTCCTTTTGCAGAAATACCAAACTTGCCACCCTTTCCGCTAATGTTTTCAAAATGAATATCTGAAAAATCAGGGGCTTTTAACGAAACAGGAACAGCAGTGCTTGAACCATAGTCCATACTGACTTCAATGTTGTCTAGCTCAACATTGTTCATAGTTATATTACTAAAGTCAACATTTTTAATATAACCACCTCTGCCTCTCATAGATTTAAGTCTTATGCCTCTTTCGGTATTCTTTATTTCACAGTTATGAACATTTATGTTTTCAATACCTCCGGACATTCCACTTCCTATAGCAACGGCAGCGTGACCACCTAAAAATATGCAATTTCTAATTTCTACATTTACGCAAGGACGATTTACCCTCCAGCCGTCTTCATTAAGACCGGAATTTATGGCGATGCAGTCATCACCGGTGTTAAATGTACATTTGTCTATAAGTACATTTTTACAAGAATCAGGATTAAAACCATCAGTATTTGGACCACAGCTTTTAACAGTAAGATTTAAGGCCTGTACATTTTCGCAGTAAACAGGATGAATTGTCCACTGAGGTCCATTAATAATTGTAAAATCTTCAAAAAATACATTTCTACAGCCTATAAATTGTATAAAAGATGGTCTGAGAGCGTCTTCCTCAGTAGCAAATACTCTTTTTTCTACCGGTATATTTTGGCTTTGAGCTTTGCAAAGTCTGTCAGCAGCATTACCCTGAAGTTGTTTCCAATGCCACCAAGCTGAGCCCTGACCATCAAGAACACCTTTTCCTGTTATGGAAATGTTTTCGCAGTTAAGAGCATAAATAAAAGGCGAATAGTTGTAACACTCTACTCCCTCCCAACGGGTAAAAACAGCAGGTGTATAGTCTGAAAAATTCTGACTGAATTTAAGCACACTATCCTTTTCAAGATGAAGTTCTACATTGTTTTTTAGATGTATAGGGACTGTCAACCATTCACCCTTTGGTATAACAATAGTTCCACCTTCTGCTGGAAGATTGTCTATAGCTTTTTGAATAGCAAATAAATCATCTTTACAATCTATATAAATTTTTTCTCCGTTATTCATATACAAAACTCCTTTGGGTTTATAATAAATAATTTTATATTACAGAAGTTATCAGATAAGCAAATATAGGTAAAGTAATAATACTTAAAACTGTTGTAATTACTACTGAACCGGCTGCTATATCTTCATCATAGCCAAATTGAACGGCAAAAACAGATGTAATTGCGGCACAAGGGCAAGCCTCTAAGAGAAGAACTATATCGGCAACAATGCCCTTTACGCCTAATAGTGCAAAAAGTCCTAAACATAAAGCGGGTATTAAAAACATTCGTACAGCAATAGTAAATATAAGAAGTTTATTTTTAAATATTCTTTCAAATGTACTGCCGGCAATCATCATACCTGTTATAAACATTGAAAGAGGTGTGTTCATACTTCCTGCTGTACTAAAGGCTTGGTGTATAACATTGGGTACAGGAATACGAAGTACAAATATTAATATACCAATAATAACAGAGATAATAACAGGAGTTGTAACTATAGTTTTTACAACAGCCTTAAAATCGGCTTTTCTGCTTACCATAGCATAGCCGACAGTCCACATAAGAATGTTGTAAATAGTTAAAAAGGCACTGGCATATAAAAGTCCGTCATTTCCGAATACGGCTTGAATAAGGGGAAAACCCATATAAGCTGCATTTGAGAATATGCAGGAAAATTTTATAATAGGTGCGTTTTTGTTCTTTAATTTAAGTCCTAAAACCATAGTTATTACAAGCCCTAAAATTAAAAGTATAGCACTTAGTTTAAAAGCTGAAATAAGGTTTGTTAGTTTTTCGCTGTTATATTCTGTTATGTAGGAGTTAATAATCATAGCTGGTACTACAAAATAAATAAGTAAGTCAGAAAAGGCTTTTTTGCTATCAGCTTTTACTGCACCTGACTTTACGCATATAAAGCCAGCCAATATAAGCAGGAATAATACTCCAACCTGCTGTGCTGTAATTATCGCTAGTTCCATTTTTCATTCCTCCGTTGTTTTAAATTGTAAAGTCCAGTTGTGTAATTCCAGAATATCCTTTTTCAGAATTTTCCAAATGGACAAGCATAGCCTTTGCTGCACCATCGCTGTCAGAGGCAGTAAGTGCTTTTGTTATTGCTATATGTTCTGCAACAGCACTTAAAAATCTATCCTCCCTTACAGCATTTGACAGACATCTTATTCGCTGTGTTAATGTCATAAGTTCTTCAACCTGACTTATAAGAAGTTTGTTGCCTGTACATTCTGCAATAAAAATGTGAAAAAGAGCATCAGAGTCCGAATACACATCAAGGGTTTTGTTTCCTGGGTGTATACAGTCCTTTGAATGGGACTTTCCTGTGGTTTTTTCCTCTTTAAAAAAGTTTCTCCATTGTTTTACAATGTCTTTGTCACATTTTTGTGCAGCTATAGATGCAATTTGTGGTTCAAGGATTTTTCTGACTTGATACATATCCATTACATCAGCCATAGATATATGGGAAACAAAAGTACCTCGTCTAGGCATAACTACCAAAAGCCCTTCATTGGAAAGCCTTAAAACAGCCTCTCTTACAGGGGTTCTGCTTATACCCATATTAGCTGCAAATTCTTTTTCGTTAAAAATATCGCCGGGCTTCCTTGTAGCGTCAATAATTTCCTTTTTAATAGTTTCATATACAATCTCGCTATTATCTTTAGTTTTATTCATAAATACCGCCTTTATTTTTTGTCTATACTTGGTGTCCTTGCAAGTATAGAAATTGATATACAACTGATATATCAGTTGTATTATAGCAAATGAAAAATAAAAAAGCAAGCTTATTTGTAAATTTATGACATTTTACTACACTACACCATATTAGGGGCTATGTATTCTATGTACATTGTTAGACCAAATTTCTTGGCTTTAATGCAATCAAACCGTCGGATAAATCTATAAAAACACCCCCGTATGAGGGGCGGTCATACAGGGGCTATATAAAGGGAGTTTTATTGGGTTTTACTTAATACTTTTGCAAATGTGTTTTATGCTTCAGTTGTTGAAGTCTTTTCTGTCTTTGGTGCTTTATTTATAACTATTTCGCTTACAGTTGTACTGTCTTCTGCGTAAACGATAGTTACCATATCATCAGCACTTATGTCAGAATAAGTACATTCAGTTTTCTGATGATTTTCGTCAATCTTATAAATCTTTACAGAAGAAAGGTCAATAGATGTAGTTTCTGATGAGAACTTTATTTCAGGCTTTTCACCCTTTTCGCCACTAGGCTTTTCAGGAGCAGTAGTGTCACCCTCAGGCTTAGTAGGAGGTTCAGGTCTGTCAGTACCGTCATCGTTAGCACTAGGCTTTTCAGGAGGAGTAGTAGTGTCCCCGTCAGGCTTAGTAGGAGGTTCAGGTCTGTCAGTACCGTCACCGTTGTCGCTAGGCTTTTCAGGAGCAGTAGTGTCACCTTCAGGCTTAGCTAGAGGTTCAGGTCTGTTAGTATCATCTGTAGCATTGACAGGTCTTTCAGGCTTTTCTGCCTTAGTTACTGTAATAGTATCAGATGTTACAGCTTTAACCTTTGCCATATCTCCTTTTTGTCTTTCGCCGTCTTTGTGTTTGTTTTCTACTGTAACAGCAGAACCAGAGGCTGTTGTGTCACTTGTTGTTGCTGCACTTACAGAGCATACACCACAAACTAAAGTAAGAACTGAAATTGCAATTAATAAATTTTTCTTCATAATGGATTACCTCCTTAAATTATTGCTTTGTTTTGTTTACAAGGATATAATAACCCAGCAACATTAATTTAAAAATAATATAGGATTAGGAAATAATTAGAAAATATTTTAAAAAATATTAAAAGAAAAACTCCTACCAAAGTTGGTAGGAGTAAAAATGTACTTGGAGGTATATATTATAAAATTTTTTAATAATAATCTCGGTCTAACTGTATACTATAGGATTCGCCATTACCAATATTGGATAATGTAACGGTAGGATTAGAACCGGTTAAATCAACAGTAACATTACTTGTGTATGTTTCTTGATAACCGCTACTGTAACTACAAGTTCCGGAAATATCAAATGTGAATTTTCCATTATTTATAGCAATATTATTGAAATAGTTTTCATTAGACCATCTTTCTTCCCATGTAGCATCATCAGTTACAACAGGAGAACCATAACTGTCAGTATAATAACCACTTGTGTATGTAAGACGGTTAAAGGTGAAATTGCCATAAATCTTGCCCTTATAAACTTTATCAATGGTTAAGTAAATGTACTTGTTTTCCTTATCACTACCACTGTTACCTGTGCTATAAACATAAGAACCGACAAATTTCTGATATTTAGCATCAAGTTTTATAAGTTCAACGGCAGAATTAAATTTATCAACGGCAGAGCCAACAGCTCTTGCTTTAGCATTTAATTCGTCCTGAGTAGCATTTCTCTTGTCCAATAATGTATTGGCATCATCAATAACGGTTTTTAATGTACTTAATTCAGAATAAACATCGCCATTATTTGAGTTAGATTTGTATGCTGTATTTGCTTTTTCTACAGCTGATTTTAGTGATGTTCTGTCTGCATCAGACAACTTACTTTCATTAAGTCCGTCAATAGCTCCTTGTAATTCTGTACAAATTAAATTTCCGTCATATACGGCACAAGTTTCAGACTTCTTTTCCTTAGCCCATTCTATCTTCTGTTCTAAAGTATCTTTGCTGACCTGTAAACATTGTCCTACTTCATTACCAACAACAGCATCTTTTAAAGTATTTTCAGCTTGGGATAATGTATCTTCAACCTTTTTCTGTAATTCTCCATCAATTTCATAATCAATGGTTTTTACTTCAGACTTGTCCCCTACTCCGTTTATAACAAAGTATTTAAGCTGACAGTCATTTTCAATTTTAACACCGTTGTAGTAAAGATTGGATTCCTCTGTTGGTTCACTACCGTCAGTAGTATAGAAAATACCTCTACCCAATATAGTAGTGTCAAATTCCATTTGAACATTAGGAGGATACACATAAGTGCCACCATTTGGCTCTATGTAAGGAATTTCCACAGGTGTTTTGCCTATTTCAATCCACTTCTTTACAGTATCGTCAAGGTTTTTCTCCCCTACTTTGTTGGCATAATTTTCTACCATTTTGTAGGCTTTAAATGAGTTTACAGGGTTTATAGTAATAACAAGTTCTTCTAACAAATCTCTGTTTTTTGGCTTTGCTCTTTGTACTAATAAAGCATAGTTGCAAGCCTTTTCGTATTCAGAGTTTTTAATGTACTTGTCTATCTTTTCAAGGGCTTTTTGTTGGTTTACAATACCAAATTTAGCACCGTCAATAACACCTGTGTACATAGCACCAAAACAACCACCACATAATATAACTACAATAGCAATAATAATAGCTAAGGCATTTGATTTCTTAGGTTGTGGATTGTTTGTTGGCATATCGTAATACATATTTTGGTTATCATAGCCATTGTATGTATTGTCAAAATTTCCGTTGTTGTCTTGAGGAGGAAGTATAGGAGTGCCACAATTAGGACAAACTCCTGTACTCTGGTCCTCTATTGGGCAACCACAGTTAGTACAAAAAATCTTATTTTCGTCCATTTATATTACCACCTAACTAACTGTATTAGTAAAGACTGTCAAGATAATCAGTCCAGTAATTAATACTGTCATTTACAGCTTGGTCTGCCTGCATTGAGGCAAATAATAAACCTAAGATAATCATAATAGGTAAAATAGCTATAATAAAGGCAAATACTTTATTTTGTAAGAAAGGAGTGCCACTTTTGTCAGTAAGCATAGATTTAAAATACTGAACAATACCAATCTGACCTCCGTACATTTTATAATTTTTATAAATATGTACAGCTGAAATAATAAATGCTATAGTATATAAAGTATTTCCCAATGAGGCAGAGCTAAGCATAAGAATTATAAGACCTAATACTGTTAAGCCTGCACTTATAATACCCTTTAAGTTGCCACTTTCCTTAACAGAGTTAAAACCATTGTTAAAATTGTTGCCCATTCCGTTCATATTAGGCATATGTGGATTAAACTGGCGGTTTTGCATATTAGGGTTAAACTGGTTCTGCATCTGAGGATTGAACTGACCATTCTGCATCTGAGGATTGAATTGGTTGTTCATATTAGGCATTTGCTGGTTAAACTGTTGTTGACCAAATTGACCGTTCATATTTTGCATTTGAGGGTTAAATCCGTTTTGTATATTAGGGTTAAACTGGTTCTGCATATTAGGATTAAACTGACCATTCTGCATCTGAGGATTGAACTGGTTCATATTAGGCATTTGCTGGTTAAATTGACCATTCTGCATCTGCTGATTAAATTGACCACCCATATTAGGCATTTGTGTGTTGCCCTGTGCCTGCTGTGGGTTAGGTTGTGTTGGAATATTGTTAGTTGTTTGTTCAGTAGCTGTATTTTCAGGCTGAACAGGGTCTGTACAATGGCAAACCTCGCCGTCGGCTAAAGCCTTGCCACAATTTCTACAAAAAGTTCCCATAATTATCTCTCCTTTATTTTGAATTTTTTTATAGTTTACTCAACAATTCAGTTTTCTTTTGATTGAATTCTTCTTCGCTGAGAATACCACTTTCCTTTAATGCAGCCAATTTCTGTATTTGGTCTAATACGTCAGGCTGTTGCTGTATAACAGTAGGTTGACTTGCTGCCTGTTTCTGTTCCTTTCTGCACTGGTGATAGATAGCAACTACTCTTTCAGCTTCTGGCTTAATAAGTGTGTTTATTTTGTGCATACCACCGGCAAAGTGTATAATAAGGTCACAGGTGTTAGTAAGAGAAGTAATGGCAGCATCTAAAAGCATACCAGTTAAGTCACTTGATTTAGAATTTTGGTCTGTGTTCATAGCTGTTATGTCTTCGTAGTAAAGCTGTTTTACATTAGCTGTAGCACCAAATAATTCTCTGTCCATTATGATGACCTGTTTTGTAGTACAAACTATGTAATCCTTGGCAGTAAGGGAGTCTAAACCCCACGCAAAATACAACATAAGCTCGTCATCATATACCATATATTTTTTGATTTGGCTGTAGATATTTTCCCCAATTTTTTCTCTGATTAAGTCATTAACTTCTTGGTCAGTAATTTCAAAATCCTGCTTTTCGATACATTGGAAGTAATTGTTTAATGTTATAAAGTCTTCTTCCCTGTTGTCTACAACATCAATTCTGGCTAAATCCACTTGGTCACATTTGAAAATGTAGAAGTTGTTACACTTTTCAAGATAAAACATATTTATGTTTGCACAAGGCACATAGCCTGTAGCGAAGTAGTTAGGATTTTCGTCAAGACAAATTTTAAAGTAAAAATTTTGGTCAGTAACTAAAAATTCCTGTTTTCTGTTATCTATTAAGTGAAATAAATTCTGTTCTACCTGACAATTTGGAAATAGGCTTATAAAATACTTCAACTTCTTATTGTCAAGGTAAGGATACATTGAAATATATGACTTTTGAACACTACTGGCAGGTAACAAAATCTTGTCATAAAATTCTTTTGTAAAGGACATAATTTTGTCTACACCTATGCCACCGTAAAAACCGCCCTTGCTGTCATCGCCATATTGAAGAATGTTGTTTGCAGTTTCCTGAGCCTTAGAGTTTGCATAAGCTCTGTACTGTGCGTCTAAGGCTGCTGCTTCTGCTTTTCTTTGAGCATTCATAGCAGCTTTGTTTGCCATATCTTCTTTTATTTTTCCTATACCATTTCCGATGCTATCTAAAAATCCCATACTATCACTCCTTTATTTTATTTTCTTTCTTGTAATCTCTCAATATTCTTTGAATAGTCTTTTCAGAATATCCATATTCTTTGGCTAAAGCCTTGGTGTTACTGCCGTTATATCGGCGTATAATAAGTTGTCTGACACTTTTGGTATCCAATAGCCTTTGAGGAAAATTAACTTGACTGCCTCTAAACATTCGATATACTGTGAGGGTAGCCTCAAGACCTATTTGGTCATTTAATTCTTTATATATCTTTTGAAAAAGTTGTGTATTATACTCACAAATAGATACCACCTCACTTTCAGATTAGTTTATCATAGGGCTTGGTGCAAAACAAACGACATTTTTCTTGTAAATGAGCCTGCTATTTACACAAACCCTAAATAAATATTGCTTTTTTGTGGTTTTTACAATTACAATTTTAGTAAAATAAATAGACAGTTATTGTCTGTTTATAAAGTTTGTAGAATTTTTGAAAAAAATTTTATGAAAATAAAAAAATCCCCATTAAGGGGATAAAAAATGACTATTCAAAAGAATAGCCGTAAAATGAATATAAAGAATTTAAAAAGAGAGTTGGACATATCCAACTCCCTTTTGTATATATACTATAATACTTTTAAAAATTATAATACTGGAATTAAGTCGTAGAACTTTTCTACATCTTCGTCGTTTAATACAGCCTGAATAATATCGTGACCTAATGGTAATAAATCAGGAGTATCGAACTGCTTTAACTGTTCCTTGAAGAAATCAGTAAGCATCTTAGCACCTTCGTCATAAGCTGCCTGGCCAACTCTAGGCTGCTTATCTACCTGTAAAAGACCAGCAGGGATTACTTCGCCGTCCATCTTAATAGACTTTGGAGAGTAACCAAGGATAGAACAACGAGAAGGTACAAGTGATTCCTTCTTGTACTTTAAGCCACCTCTACGAGAAAGGTATTCTCTAGTAGCCCATTCACCAGCGAAACCAACCTTGTAGCAACCAATGTACTGGTTAGGAATAAGGATATATCTAGTTTCTGGTGTATTTAAAATCTGTTCAAGAAGAAGGTTAGCCTGGTCAACCTTTTTACCAGTAGCGAAAGGCCAGTAAGAACCTACACCTTCACTCTTCATAGCCATAGCAGAGCTACTGTTATCAATAATAGATGGGTTAGCATAACCTCTTGGTGCAACTAATCTCCAAATCCAAGCAAGTGCTGGTGGAAGAATGTGGAACATACCAATGATACCATAGTTAGGCTTGTCGCTAGTTGTAGGAGGAGTACGGATACCGAAGCTTCGGATATCAATTTCTCCAACGCCGTTGACAATGTTCTTCTTAACCTTACGAGGCATAATAACTCTAGGGTTAGGACAAGGCTTGCCAGGAGCATCTTCAATATGGTCCCAAATAAGACAAGTTGAACCAGGAACAGCATCTTCATTAAGGAAAATCATTGGTTCCTTTGGATGGATAGTAGCTTCTTCAACTTCAGGGTCTGTACCATAGTGAACAATGTGGTCAACTCTTAAGAACCAACCGTATTCAGCATCAGCAACAACGAGCTTGCCTGACTTGTTCTGAAGTGATGGATGAGCAAGAGCCATATCATCAGTTACAGGGTGAAGTGTTGAAGTATCAGCAATGTTTACCTTGATTTCTTCGCCTGATACAATATCAGTTGCAAGTAATAATCTACCGTCTTCCTGTCTGTGGAAAGGTTCAGTCATTTCTGACTTACCACCACCGGAAGCACCTTCGTGCATGATTGTAAGTTCAAGTTCGTATGGAGTTACAATCTTAACAGTTGAAGCATGGAGAGTTACCCAGCCTTCCTGTTCACCGATGTGAAGAAGGATACTGTAAACACCCTTTTTAGCTGATGGACCTGGGTAAAGGTTGTAGCTAAATACTTCCTGCATATCGTAAAGTCTGTTATGAACAACTACCTGCTTACCTTCATAGTATAAATGTCTGAAAGGTGGAGCAACGTAAATAATAGCCTTTGGCTTGAAGAAGTTAGGAACTTTGTCGCAAGGAATAAAGCCCTGTAATTCAGCAATCATAGCTGCAAAGAAAGCTGCGTTCTTTGGAACGATTGCAAGAGAAGCATAACCAAGCTTCATATCTTCGTTACCAGAATAGAAAGGAACAAGTACAAGACCGTCTCTTTCCTTAAGCCATTTGAAAGTTTCCTGTCTGATAGGTTCAAAAGGCTTGCCAAATCTCTCCATATGTGTTGGCTTGTCTGTTGGAAGGTCATCAGCGATAACCATTGAATTAGGGTCTCTTCTACGCATTGAAGTATCGTCAAAGTTTACTGAAAGACCGTTCTTACACTTAGTAATGTAGGCTTCTCTAATAGTTTTGCCGTTAACATCAAAATTAACGTCATAAGTCATATTATCCTTGCCACCGAGAGCTAAATCAAAAAGATGTTCTTTTGTGTCAGGAATAATAATTTCTGCACCACCTTCGATAATCTCCTTTACATGAGGTGGAAGAACCATTTTTTTGATAATCTCTTTGTAATCTTTACTCATTTGAAAATGTCCTCCTTAATAAAAAATCACTATCGTGTTTTATATACAATACTATATAGTTAAGAAGCTATAATGGTTATATGATACCACTAATTATTTAAAAAAGCAATATCCTAACCCCCAAAATTCACTTTTTATTAATTATTACTATTTATATTCTATCTAAAAATGGAAAAACTGTTATTTTTATATCATTAAAAATAGCCTATTGTCAGAAAAAATTAATTTTTCAATCTTCAGCACAAAATATGAATTTTTTTTGTATTTTATCATTCAAAATTCCCCTTTTGTTTTCGTTGTATTGTTTTCAAAAATATGGTATACTAAAAAGACGTGGTAAAGTGTTTTATAAAAATACATATGAAAAATATGTTTTAATGAAGAAATTAATTTTTTCTTTGTTATTATGCCACTAAAATACAAATGTAAGGAGATAATTTATGGGAAAATTGAGCAAAAGTAGCAAAGCCTTAATAGGCTTTATTATATTTTTAATAGTAGCATTTTTGATATATGTAGCAATAGCAGGTGTTATAGGTTCTAAGAGAGAAACTGTGGAAGGCACTGACCAGACTTTTGGTGCTGTTGAACTGCCTTTAAATAGTGAGCTTACAGGTTTGGGTCTTGATAATTCAATTATTTCAGACCACATTGATAAGGAACATCAGCTTCACGACTACAAAGTTGATTTACAGAAAAAGGCAATAACATATAACTACTATACAAAGGAAGCATCTTACGGTGACAAGTTCAAGGTAGTTACTTATTCTACAACTCAGGACAATTTTGAAAAAAATATAATTCCAAAATCTGATATTACAGATTCTGGTCTTAATGGTATGTCAGCTAAGTATTTTAATGGTACATACTACTATGTAAGTGATAATTATAAGCCTACAGAACAGGTGCAAAAAGCCCTTAATGAAGGCAAAATTATTATGGATAAAGGTAATGAAACAGAGGATTGCGAAATAGGTACAGTACAGGCTCTCTACTGGTACGACAATGGCGTAGGTTATTGCTTTGAAGCAGTAAATATGCCATCTTTGACACAGGATTCATTTATTGAAATGGCAGGCAAGTATTGGAATGAAGGCTCAGCTACTGACGAAGAATAAAAGGAGTAGATTTTAAATGTCAATGGAAAAATACAATAAAATTCATTTTATAGGTATAGGTGGAATAAGTATGTCTTCTCTTGCAGAAATTCTCAAGAGCAAGGGTAAGACAATTACAGGTTCAGATGGTGTTGCATCTAATGTAACAAAGGCACTTGAAAACATAGGTATTCAGGTATCAATCGGTCAGAAAGCCGAAAACATTACTCCTGATACAGACCTTATTGTCTATACTGCTGCTGTAAAAGAGGACAACCCTGAATTAATGGCAGCCAGAGCAAGTGGTATTGAAACCGTGGATAGAGCAGCTCTTGTAGGTATGATGATGCTTGAGTATAAGTTCCCTCTTTCTGTAGCCGGTACTCACGGCAAAACTACTACATCAAGCCTTGTTACTGAAATTTTCCTTGAAGCAAATACTAATCCAACAGTTTCTATTGGAGGTATATTACCAAGTATAAAAGGAAATTATAAGGTAGGTGGAGAGGATTACTTTATTCTTGAAACTTGCGAATACTGTGATAGCTTTTTAAAGTTCAATCCTCATGGTGCAATAATTCTTAATATTGATGCAGACCACTTAGATTATTTTAAGACATTAGATAATATTTATAAGAGCTTTAATAAGTTTGCTAATAGACTTCCGGAAGGTGGTTTCCTTGTTATCAACAACGAAATTCCTAGACTTTCAGAAGTATTAGAGGGAGTTAAGGCAAAGGTAATTACTTATGGTAAGGACAACACAGCTGATTGGTATCCTACAGATGTTACATTTAATGATTTAGGTCACGCAACATATACAGTAAACCATAAGGGCGAAAAGATAGCTCAGGTTGAGCTTTCAATCCCTGGTATGCACAATGTTTATAACTCACTTTCAGCTTTTGCTCTTGCTACTTGCTATGGTGTAGCTACAGAAGCTATTGTAAAGGGTATAAAGAACTTTACCGGTACAGATAGAAGATTTCAGTTTAAGGGTCAGTTTAATGGCGTAAATGTAATTGATGACTATGCACATCACCCTACAGAAATTCAGGCTACAATAAATAGTGCCAGAGGTACAAAGCTCAATAAACTTTGGATAATGTTCCAACCTCATACTTATACAAGAACTTATAACCATTTAGATGATTTTGCAAAGGTTTTAAGTGAAGCAGACCACGTTATTCTTTTGGATATTTATGCTTCAAGAGAAAAGGATACAGGTCTTGTAAGTAGTAAGGATTTAAGAGATAAAATTGAAGCTTTAGGTGGTGTTGTAACATACTGCCCTACATTTAATGATGCTGAAAAATATGCTGTAGATAATTGTCGCAAGGGTGATATGCTTATTACTATGGGTGCAGGCGATGTCTACAAGATTGGTGAAAAATTAGTAAGCAAGTAAAAAATGTAAAAAATATCTTGAAATTTTAATGAAAATAAGTTATCATAAGAATATATGACTTATTGTGAATATGCCCTCGTATTTATGAGGCATTGTATGACGCAGTAAACAACGTCGGAAGTTTAACTTCTGAACTTTATTCGTTATTTTTAAGGAGGACAATTTATGATTTCTGCCGGTGAATTTAGAAACGGTGTAACTATGGAATACGAAGGTAACATCTACCAGGTTATCGAATTCCAGCACGTAAAGCCAGGTAAGGGTGCAGCTTTCGTTCGTACTAAGCTTAAGAACCTTGTTACTGGTGCTGTAGTTGAAAAGACTTTCAGACCAACTGAAAAGATGCCTAAGGCTATGATTGAACGTAAGGATATGACTTACCTTTACAATGATGGTGATTTATACAACTTTATGGATGCTGAAACTTATGACCAGATTGCTATTCCAGCATCTGAAGTTGGCGATGCATTAAAGTTCGTTAAGGAAAATGAAAACGTTAAGGTTCTTAGCCACAACGGTAACATTTTCGGTATTGAACCACCTTTATTCGTTGAACTTGAAGTAACTGAAACTGAACCAGGTTTCAAGGGTGATACTGCAACAGGTGCTACTAAGCCAGCTACTGTTGAAACAGGTGCTCAGATTAACGTACCTCTCTTCATCAATCAGGGTGAAATCATCAAGATTGATACTAGAACTGGTGAATACTTAGGTCGTTCAAACGCTTAATAATTTAACATTGTTTCTAAAAAGGGCTGTCTTTTGACAGCCCTTTTCTTGTACATGGATATTGTAATAAATGTTTGTGTATAATGCCATTGTTTTTCTGAAAAAACACTATAGCATAACCCCTTTTAACTCCAGTTATTGTCTAATATGCCGAAAATTTTATAACCCCGATTTTTAGTTGACAAAGGGGGTGGCTTATGTTATTATGATAAAGACGCGATTCGTCTTTTTTTTGTGTGTAAAAACTGAAAAAGAAAATTTAATTATTTAATTATTCAAAGAGAGAGGTGAATATCTTGAGAACAAGAATTACTTTAGCTTGTACTGAATGTAAGCAGAGAAATTATGATACTATGAAGGACAAGAAAGCTCATCCAGACAGAATGGAAACTAGCAAGTACTGCAAGTTCTGCGGTAAGCATACTTTACACAGAGAAACCAAGTAATAACGGGGACCTCAATGAAAGGGGAAGGCAAGATGGAAGAAAACGCTAAGAAAGCTCCACAGTCTGCTCAGAAAGAAAAGTTCAACTTTAAGAATTGGATTGAGGCTCACGTTGCTGAGTTTAAAAGAATTGTTTGGCCTAGCAAAGAGGAATTAGCCAAGGAAACAGCTACTGTTATCGTAGTATCACTTATTGTAGGTATTATCATTCTCCTCATTGATTTAGGATTTGAACAGGCCTACAGTGCATTGGTAAACTTATTTGCATAGTCTAAAAACGAGGTTGATTGTATGTCTGAACAGGAAATAAACAACGGCCTAAGATGGTATGTAATTCATACTTATTCAGGCTATGAAAACAAAGTAAAGACCGATATCGAAAAGATGGTAGACAACAGAGGTCTTAATGACCTTGTAAAAGAGGTTTCAGTGCCTTTAGAAGATGTTGTTGAAGTTAAAGAAAACGGTCAAAAGAAAATCGTCCAGAGAAAGAAATTCCCTGGATATGTGTTGTTAAAGATGATTATGAATGACGAAACATGGTACGTCGTAAGAAACACACGAGGCGTTACCAGCTTCGTAGGTCCTGGCTCTAAGCCTGTTGCTCTTACAGATGCAGAGGTTTTACAGATGGGACTTGAAAGCGTCAATGTAGAAGATTTGGGCTTCGAAGAAGGCGACACTGTTTATGTTATCAGTGGTCCTTTTGCAGAAAGTACAGGTCTTGTAAAGGAAATCAACTACGGTAAGCAAACTGTTACTGTTATGATTTCTATGTTTGGTCGTGAAACACCAATGGAGCTGGACTTTACACAGGTTCAGCCAATGAACTGATGAATTTGAAAGTGAATTACTTTCAAGTGGGAGGGAAAATCCCGCTAATTACCACATTATAGGAGGTGCCTTTTAAATGGCAAAGAAAGTACAAGGTTACATTAAGTTACAAATCGCAGCTGGTAAGGCAACACCAGCACCACCTGTTGGTCCAGCACTTGGTCAGCACGGTGTAAACATTATGGGTTTCTGTAAGGAATTCAACGAGAGAACTTCTAAGGATGCAGGTCTTATCATTCCTGTAGTTATTACAGTTTACCAGGATAAGAGCTTTACATTCGTAACAAAGACTCCACCTGCAGCAGTTCTTTTAAAGAAGGCTTGTAACATCCAGTCTGGTTCAGGCGTACCTAACAAGACTAAGGTTGCTAAGATTTCTAAGGATGAAGTTAGAAAGATTGCTGAATTAAAGATGCAGGATTTAACTGCTGCTAATATTGATGCCGCTATAAGTATGATTGCAGGTACTGCAAGAAGTATGGGTATCGTTGTAGAAGACTAATTTTTTTGAGGCGTATTTACGCATAGTATAGTGGGAGGGAATTCTCCCGATATTACCACATAAGGAGGAACTATTTTGAAAAGAGGAAAGAAATATCTCGAAAAGAGTAAGCTTGTTGATAAGGCTAATTTATATGATTTAGATGCTGCTTGTGCATTAATCCCACAGGTAAGCACAGCTAAGTTTGATGAAACTGTTGAAGCTCATATCCGTTTAGGTGTTGACAGCCGTCACGCTGACCAGCAGGTTAGAGGTGCTGTTGTTCTCCCTCACGGTACTGGTAAGACTATCCGTGTTCTCGTATTCGCTAAGGGTGCTAAGGCTGACGAAGCTCAGGCAGCTGGTGCAGATTATGTAGGTGCAGAAGACTTAGTAGCAAAGATTCAGAACGAAAACTGGTTCGATTTTGATGTAGTTGTTGCTACTCCAGATATGATGGGTCTTGTTGGTCGTATCGGTCGTGTACTTGGTCCTAAGGGCTTAATGCCAAACCCTAAGGCTGGTACAGTTACTATGGATGTTACTAAGGCTATCGAAGATATTAAGGCTGGTAAGATTGAATACCGTCTTGATAAGACAAACATTATCCATGTTCCAGTTGGTAAGGTTTCTTTCGGTTCTGAAAAGCTTCTTGAAAATGTTCAGACTCTTATGAGTGCTATCATTAAGGCTAAGCCTGCTTCAGCTAAGGGTACTTACTTAAAGTCAGTTGCTTTAACAACTACTATGGGTCCTAGTATCAGAGTTAACGGTGCTAAGATTTCAGAATAATCTTTGAATAATTAAATTTTTTAGACCTCCGATTTTTCGGAGGTCTTTTTGTGTTGCGAAAAAAGTCGAAAAATGTCGACACATATAGAATTTAACGAGTGAAGGAAATTTACGAACAATATAGAGATAGTGCTATTGCAATAATATGTATAGTATGATAATATTAGATTGTAAAATAAAAATAATTGTTAAATACAAAGCAATTAATGATTATTTTATTTATAGTTTAAATTTGCTATGTATATGTTTTTAGGATTAAAAGTATGTATATAGTATTAAACCTAATAGGGGTTAAAATTTAAGTAAGTATTTTTTATTTACAAGAGAAGAAGAGGATAGGAGGAATTTTTATGGCAATCGAAACATTAAGTGTAGGTAATAATTCTAATGTTATTTATGTAGCTCCAAGTAATAGTACAAACAAAGAGATTGCAGATTATGTTTGCGACGGAACAAATGATTCAAATCAGATTAACGCAGCAATTCAAGCAGCAGGAACAGGTAAAGAAATAGTTTTATTAGATGGTAAGTTTAATATTAATGAAAAATTAAATGTTGATAAAGAAGGCTTAACTATTAGAGGAATTAAAGATAAAACTGTTGTTGAACAGGTAAGTTTAAAAACTAGTGGAAATGATACCACATCAGCTATTATTTTTGATATTACAGCTGGATTTGTTACATTAAAAGATATGATGGTTGTAGATGTGGATGTTGATTTACCTCAGTATGTTATAAGAGCTAGGAAGGGTGTTGAGTCTTGTGTTTTTGAAGGATTATTTTTTATCCTTAAAGCAACAAAAACTGACTTAGGCTATATAAGTTTAGAAACTGAAGGTGCAAGAATAATAAATTGTAGAGTATACAATTATGGTACAGTTAATCAAAAAAAGACTATTTCCATTAATGGCAATGAAACAATAATTTGGGGATTATGGAATACTGGTAATGATAGAACAAGAGTAAATTATGAAGGTAATTTTACCCATTATGAATTTGGAAATAACAAGTATGATATATATGTTAATGGAATTAAACAATAATTCTGTTATGAGTGGGCTGTCTGTTTAGGCAGTCAACTTAAATTTGATTATTAGGAGGTATAAAAATGCAATTTATAGAAAAAGGCAAAATAATGCTAAAGGAAATATTAGAGTTTCTGTATTCTAAGTATAAGATACTGTCATTAGCCATAATGTTGGTTGTTTTAGTGTTTGGAATATGCTTATTTATACAAAACTCAGGGTCAGCTATTACAGGTGGAAATGGTTCATTTGGCTATAGTGATTTCAACTCCAATGTTGTTTCCAAGGATAGCGAAAAAATAATTGATAATAGTAGTTTTAAAGGTATATTTGTTTATGGACCTTATGCTAATATTAAAGCAGGTAAATATAAAGGTACTATAAATTATAATTCTACTGTTTCAGTTAAGTATGAATTAACATCTAGCTTTGGAGCAAACCTAATTTCTACAGGTACTTTGTTGCCAAACAGAAGTTCAGAAGAATTTAACTTTAATGTGCCAACAGATGTCAATGACAAGAGTTTGGAGTTAAGAGTTTACTATGACGGTAACGGTAAACTTGAATTTGACTCTTTTGAGTATAATGGAGCAGGCGTAAGCTCAAACTACATTGTTCCTATTATTGCCCTTTTATTGTGTTTGGGATGTAGTATTTTTAGATTAAATGGCAAAAGAGGCTATTTAACACAGTTGTACTTATTACTTTTTTATGTGCTTGGAATAAGCTACTTGTCTAAAAATATTGTTTTAGCTGTTTTTGTAGGAGCAATACAACTTTGTTTTGTAATATTGCTTTCCCTTGAAAATGGAATTTTTGAAAATATCTCTTTGCTTAAAGGAAAAGAGTATTTTGCTATGCTTGTATCAACCTTTTTAATAGTTTCAGCATATTTTATGAAAACTCTTAAATTGGGTAATGACATTAAATTTGTAGGCAATATAGATAAAGATATGTATTGGTTTTTATTTGTAGCCCTATTTAGTTTAATATTTGCTTTAGGTGTAATCTTTAGTAAAAAAATAATCTATATTGTTACTTTTATAAGCTCTGTGGCATTTGGTATTCTAATGGTAAAAGCTTACAATAGTATTTATGTTGCTATGGGTGCTATATTGATATTAGGATACTTTAATTATCTACTTTTAAAAGATGATAATTTAGGCTTTGAAAGTTTGAACAATAGGATAAAGGATTATAAAGCTATTTCTCCTATTGTTACAGGTGTTACAGCTGTTGCTTGTATTTCAATGATTTTAGAGGGTATTTATCGTTATAAGATATATGGTGCATCTACATTTGATTTTGGTATTTTTGCTCAAATGTATGAATATATGGCAAAAACAGGCTTACCTTTAACAACTTGTGAAAGAGGTCAGCTATTGTCCCATTTCTATATTCACTTTTCACCAATATATTACTTGTTCTTGCCAATTTATATGATTTTCAGAACACCTATTACACTTATTGTAATACAGTCAATAATGGTGTTTGGAGCAGTAATACCATTGTTACTACTTTGCAAAAAATATGGTATTAAACCATTAATAGCACTTGTAATATGTTTTATTTACATATATTCTCCGGCAATAGTACAGCCATTACTTTATGATTTCCACGAAAATGCTTTTATACCATTTTTCGTCCTTTGGTTTGTATATTTCCTTGAAAGTAAGAATTTCAAGCTATCTGTACTGTTCCTGTTCCTCTGTCTTATGATAAAGGAAGATACATCACTTTATATGATAGCTATATGTGTTTTCTATGCTTTCAGAAAAGGCTATTTGAAAAATTCTTTAATAATGTTGTGCATTACTTTAGTTTATTTCAGTTTAGCTATGGCATTTATAAGTGTACACGGTATGGGTCTTATGGAGGGTCATTACGGTCTGTATTATTTAGGTGGAGAAAAGGGAATGTTACCAATAATAAGAAATATTTGGTATGCTCCGGAATTTTTTGTCAAAAATGTTTTTGCTGATGATAACTTTAAATATGTAATATATACAATGGGTTCATTGCTGTTTGTACCGTTAATGAATAAAGACTTTAAAAGACTTATTCTTATTATACCTTTTGTAGCTTTTGGACTTATGACAGATTATGCTTATCAGCATGATATAGGTTTCCAGTACACTTATGGATTAATGACTTGTATGTTCTTGTTATTTATTTTAAATGTAAGGGACTTTCGTTCTAAAAAGCAATCATTTATTGTTATAACTTCCCTTTGTGCAATTTTAGTGTTGTCTGCACAGAATGGAGCAAATAAGATAAAATCCTATAAATCTTATTATGATGCAAACCAAAGTGTATACCAAGAAATGGATAGTATATTAGAGGATAATATTCCTAGTGACAGTTCAGTTTCTGCTGATACATATCTTGTACCTCATTTATATAAGGCAAAGGAACTATATGATTTAGGTACTAAAGTTGATACAGATTACTATGTATTGCAAAAAGCATCAAATGACCCAAATAGCACTGACTTTATGAAAAATTATAGTAAAAAAGGCTATAAGATTGTTGATGAAAATAATAAAATAATAATTTATAAGAAATAATAAAAAGGTTCTTTGTCCCTAAGTAAGGATAAAGAACCTTTTTGGTTTAAATGAATATTGGCAATAAACATATTACAGCAAATAGTATAACCGGTAATGATAGAAGGCATATTCTGTATTCTCCTTCAAAAACAAGTCTGTTTACTTTTGAATAATTCTTTAAAACAGGATATTTTTCTAGTATGTACCATACTGCAAAAAATGCGGAAATTATCATTACAGATGTATTTGCAAAATGATTTTTATATAGTTCAGTAAATGGCTTGTTTTCAATTATTGTGCTTATCAGGTTATTGAAAACGTGAAGTATTACGGAATACTTTAAAGAGTATTCACTGGCAACAAAGCCTAACAATAATCCACATATAAAGGCATATATTCCCTGAATTATATTTCCGTGGTATATGGCAAAAAGCAGTGAAGAAACAACTATAGCCAACATCTTTCCGTACTTTTCAAGAGGTTTTTGTATAATACCTCTGAACAATGTTTCTTCAATAACTGGAGCAATTACAATAATAAAAATAAGGGATATTGGGCTTTTGCCGTTTATTGTATTAAAATAGCCCTCTAAGCTAATAGATGAAAAATGTAAAATGCCTGTACCTAGAATACTGAAACATACTAAAAGAAAAAGATAAAGAATAAAATTAATAGTCGAAAAATGTCTGTTTACAGTTTTAAATTCTTGTATCAAAAATCCCTTGTTTCTGTAGAAAAGTACTCCACCTATAATGGTTATAGATATTTCATTTAATATGGTGAAAAATCTAGTGTCTAACTGATTTATTATGCTTTCTACGGAACTGTATTCCCCTGTTATCCTTGCGTATATCATTACAGTCAGAAAAAGCAATACAACATAAAGTAGATTAGAATATATTACAAAGCTCAAAAGTTTGAAAAATATATGTTGCCCTTCGTTTTTTAAATCCTTTGGAGTATACATATTACACCTCCTTTTCTTTAATATTACCATATATTATAAAACTGTGCAATATTACCCTATATATTACAAAAACTCTGTATATTAGCAGTTATGCCAACACACAGAGTTTTTGTATACGTCAATTTAGTCTTTTTTCAATTTCACATAGTACAATAGGTATAAAACTTAATACTATTACCACTAACCATTCCATTGTATTTAAGGCAGAACACTTGAAAATTTTAGGAAATACCTGAACGGCTATAATCTGTAAGGCTGTTCCTAAAATAAGTGAAATTACAAGGAATTTGTTGCCTAAAATATGAATTTTAAAAATGCTTTTGTGACTTCTCATATTAAAGGCATGAACCAACTGGCAAATACTTAATGTAGAAAAGCACATAGCTGAACCGGCTAAGGTGTCTTTAAATATTACCTTTCCAATAGTGTATGCCAGTAGAGAAATTGCTCCAATCATAACACCTTCAACAATAATATTGTTCCACATTTGACGAGAAAATATGCTGGAACTTTTATTAGGCTTACGGTTCATTAAATTTTCTTCACAAGGGTCAACACCTAAGGCAATAGCCGGCAAGGAGTCAGTAACGAGGTTTACCCATAAAAGCTGTATTGGACAAAGAGGAGTAGCACAGCCCATTAAAAGTGCTGTAAAAATTGTTATAATCTCTCCTATGTTTGAAGATAGTAGAAAATGTACGGACTTTTTAATGTTTTCATACATTTCACGACCAGATGCTACAGCTTTTACAATGGTAGCAAAGTTGTCGTCAGCCAGTATAATATCTCCGGCAGCTCTTGCAACATCAGTTCCACCAAATCCCATAGCACAGCCAATATCGGCAGTTTTTAAGGCTGGGGCATCGTTTACACCGTCACCTGTCATAGCTACAATTTCACCTTTGGCTTTTAGTTCTTCCACTATTTTGTATTTGTGTTCCGGATTTACTCTTGCAAAAATATTGCATTTTTCAACGGCTGAAGAAAATTCACTACTGCTCATAGCATCTAATTCAGCTCCTGTGGCAGTTTCTGTGCCAATACCCGTCTTTTCGCCAATAGCTCTTGCAGTTAAAGGGTTGTCCCCTGTTATCATTATTGTTCTTATTCCTGCTCTTTTACATTCCTTTACGGCATAGGCAGCACCTTCTCTAGGACTGTCCTCCAAAGCTATAAGCCCCATAAATGTCAAATCTCTTTCCTCTGTGGGTATTGATGAACATTCTTTTGAACTTACAGCTAAAACTCTTAATCCCTGTGATGCAAATATACTGCTTTTGTTTAAAATTTCCTTTTCCTTTTGTGGTGTCATAGTTTTTTTAGTCTTGTCATAGTAAAAGCTACATTTTTTAAGCACATATTCAGGAGCACCCTTTGTTATTTCAATATATTCGCCATTGTATTTGTGTATAGTTGTCATCATTTTTCTTTCAGAAGAAAAAGGAAACTCACCTACTCTAGGCATATCCTTTTCAAGATTGTCTTTTATGTATCCCTTCTCTTTAGCCTTTTGTACAATGGCCTTTTCTGTAGCCTCTCCATTTTCTGTAGTGGCATCACAACATAAAGTGGCAAATTTTATTACATTGTCCTCCCCTGTTGTTTCAACTACTTTCATTTTGTTTTCTGTTAAAGTACCTGTTTTGTCAGAACATATTACTGTAGCACTTCCTAAAGCCTCAACAGAGGAAAGGGTTTTTACAATGGCATTGTTTTTAGCCATTGTCTGAACACCTATGGCAAGTATTACAGTAACTATGGCAGGTAGTCCTTCGGGAATAGCAGCTACAGCAAGACTAATTGAAGTCATAAACATAGTAAACACAGGTATATGTCGCAATAGACCTATTATAAAAATAAGAAAACAGATTGCTAAAGCACCTAGCCCCAGTATACGACCGGTTTCCCCTAATTTCTTTTGTAATGGTGTTGTTTGTACAGGTGTAGTGTCCAGCATTTTTGAAATATGCCCTACTTGTGTATCAGTTCCAGTAGCAGTAATAATGGCTTTTCCATGACCTTGAACAACTATTGTACCCATATATGCCATATTTCCTCTGTCAGCCAAAGGAGTATTTTCAGGATAAATGTCGGTGGTTTTGGTACAAGATGTAGATTCACCGGTTAGTGAGGACTCGTCTGTCTGTAGTGCATTTGCCTCAATAATTCTGCAATCAGCAGGCACATATTCTCCCTGTACAAGTTCTACTAAATCCCCTTTTACAATATCCTCAACAGGAACAGTAATAGGAGTACCACTTCTTATTACAGTGACTTCAGGCTGTGACATTTCTTTCAATTTTTCTAGGGCGTGGTTTGCCTTACTTTCCTGTAACATACCTATAATGCCGTTAAATACTACAATTACAATTATTATAATGCTGTCAATATAGTTGTTGCCACCACTTACCTTTTCAGCAACTGCACTTACAATGGCAGATATAATAAGTATAATTACCATAAAGTCTTTAAACTGATTTAAAAACTGTATTATAATGGGAGTTTTTTTGGCTTGACTTAACTTGTTTTTGCCATATTCTTTTAATCTATTTACTACTTCGTTTGGCTCAAGACCTTTTGTAAGGCTTGTACCTAAAATTTTTGCTGTTTCTTTTACTGTTTTGCTGTGAAAATCCATAACCCATACCTCCTTAATACAAGCCTATTCAGTAAATAACATTTTTATTACTGTTACATAAAATATAGGGAGGTGATTTTTGTGGAGGTAATTTTTCTTGCAGTTGCCCTTTCTGCCGATGCTGTAGTTTTTGGGCTTTCTTTTGGTATGAAAGATATAAAAATTCCTTTGTATTCCCTTTTCCTTATGACGGCTGTTGGCTTTTTAACTGTAGGTGGAGGTTTGTTTTTAGGTGAAATTGTGTTTAGTCTTGTGCCTATTGGAGAAAGTCTGGGAGCATTTATATTAGTTGGGCTGGGAATTTGGCTCATATGTGATAGTGATGACGGAGCGAAAGATGTTATAAATCACCCTGAAAAAATAGATATAGATAATTCACGTATAATAGAGCCTGTGGAAGCTATTATTACAGGCTTTGCATTAAGTGTAGATAGTGTTAGTGTATGTTTAGGTTATGGGGCATCTGGTAAAAATTCAGTTGTACTACCTATTTTAGTTACACTTTTTCAAATAATTTTCCTATATGGTGGAATAATAATGTCAAAAAAAATAAGACTGAAAACAAGAGTGAATTGTATCACTCTCATTTCCGGTCTTATTATAATGATAATTGGTTTGTATAAATTAGTACCCTTTTTCAGTTAAATTAGCTTAAAAGGTCTAAAATGTAATCGCCGTAAACAGATTCCCAAAGAACATCTACACTCTGGAAGTATTTGTAAACCATGTCGGCATAGTCATAAGAAGTGTTTCTTCTTTGGTCAGCTAAAGCCTTTGCTTTTGTTGCAGTTTCTTCTGGAGTGATTTTGCCATTGGCAGAATCAATAGAAAGCTGACAGCAATCCTGAACTGTATTAACATATGATTTAATTACAGTGTTGATATTTCCAAGACCGGCTGGAACAGAAACAGCATTTATTTTGTCTATGTCGGCATAGACCTTAACAAAATTCTTTTCTGTACTGCTAATAGAACTGTCTGAATTACGGTCATAGAAAACTTCAAAAACAGGATTGTTGCTACTTAAGCAGTCAGTCTTTAACTGCTGAAGTAATGGGAATACAGTTTTAAAATATGTATCAGCTGAAGTAGTAATGTCACCTTCTGGGTTCATAAATGTTGCCTGAGCTTCCATTTTTTCTTCTTCAGTCTTTTCCTTCTTTGTAGTTGAAGAAGTTATTTTGTTAGAAGAAGTTGAAGAATTTATACTTCCACTACCGTTGCTCATAGCTTCACTAATGTAAGAAATCTTAACTGTTTTAGATGCAGAATCCCAATCTACATTACAGTCAGCAGCATTTGCAACACTTCTTAAAGGAAGATAAAATCTGTTGTTTACAATTTGAGGAAGTACATCACTTTGAACAGTTGTAGTCTGTTCAGTTTCTTTGTCTGTTTTAGTAAGCTTAGTTTCAGAGCAAGTAATTGTATTTTCGTTTGATGTAAGAGTTGCAGTTCTTGTAGCACTATCCCACTTGATGCTGTAGCCCATTTTTTCAAATAAACCTCTTACAGGAACCATAGTTCTGCCATTTATAATTTCAGGTTTAGCATCGCCAAAAGAAATAGCAAGTCCATTTAATGTAACATTTATATTACTGGCACAAAAAGTAGTAGTAGCCATAGCTATAGTGCCAATAGTAATTGCAGCAATATTTCTAAATTTCATAAAAAAACTCCTTTTAAATTATGATTTTTGTATATTATAGCACATATCTATTTTTAAAACAATAAAGATTATTTAAATTTTTGCTGTAGACAATTTTCACCAAAATGTTTATAATAACTCTGTATAGCAAAGAGGTGATTAGATGGGTATATTAAAGAATACAGTACGCCATTTTATAACAATTACACGCCATAGACACAAGGTAATTTATCATTGTGCAAAGGCCGGTATACTTTGGCAAGGTCTTTTTCACGATTTGTCAAAATACTCTCCTACTGAATTTGTAGAGGGTATGAAGTTTTATCAAGGTACAAGAAGTCCTAACGAGAGAGCTAGAGAAATATATGGCTATTCAAATGCGTGGATGCACCATAAAGGCAGAAATAAACACCATTTTGAATATTGGACAGACTATAGCAATAAAACCCACCAGTTAGAGCCTGTGGAAATGCCCCTTAGATATGTAAAGGAAATGTTTTGCGACAGAGTGGCAGCATCTAAAATTTATGGTGGCAAAAACTATAACGACAGCTATGCCTTGAATTACTATAACGGTAGAAAAGATTGTAGAAAAATACACCCTAAAACAGCTGAAAAGATAGAACTTTTACTTACTATGCTTTCAGAAAAAGGCGAAAAGGAAACCTTTAAATATATTAGAAAAATGAAATAAAAAGAGAGGCTTAAAATGTTACCTAAAGACCCTATTATGTTTTTAAGTTATGTTAATACACAGCTAAGAGATAATTACTCAAATATTGATGATTTCTGTTCAGCTTTTAATATAACAAAGGAAGAAGTATATACAAAATTAGAAAATATCAATTATTTTTACGATGAAGAATCAAACCAGTTTAAATAAAATTTAGAAAAAACCAAAAAATATGTACTTGACAGAAATTTAAAGTGTAATATAATAAAAGTACAGATTTTTTGTTGGATGGTGAAGAAAAATGTATATTAGTAGTGCAGACCCAGTTGTTTATTCGAGAAGAAAACTAGAGGCTTCTTATGGTAGTGAGGAACATTACCATTCCGTATATGAATTTTATTACTTATTAAGTGGTAGCAGACGTATTTTTGCTGATGGCAATTTGTACAATCTCAATAAGGGAGATTTAATGCTTATTCCTAAAAATGCAATGCACCACGTTACACAAGGCTCAGAAAAGGATTTTGAACGTATTTGTATTCGTTTTACAGACGAGTGTATATCACCTTTCATAGAAACTTTTGGCGAGGAAAAGTTCAGCCAAATGATGGAAACAGGTGTAGTTAATGTACCACTTAACAGAAGAAAAGATGTAGAGGTCTGTATGAACGGTATTGGGGATTGCCTTAATACCAATGATGAATTTAATTCTATACAGATTAAAAACTTTGTAGGACTTATATTAGTAAATTACCTTAGACTTAAAAGAGCAGCTACATTTGCTGTTCCTCAGGATTTAAAGGGTGTAGATAAGGTTATACAAAAGGCAGCCAGCTATATTGTAGAACACTATAAGGAAAACGTTACTTTAAAAGATGTAGCATCTTATGTTAATATGAGTGATACATATTTTTCTAAAAAGTTTAAGGAAACAACAGGCTTTGGCTTTAAGGAATATCTCCTTGCCTTGAGAATAAAGCACGCCTGTGATATGCTCTTAAATACAGGTTTTTCTATTACTGAAATTGCCTATAGCAGTGGCTTTAACGATAGCAATTACTTTGGAGATGTATTTAAGAGAATAAAGGGAGTTTCTCCTTTACAGTACAGAAAAAGACAGGAATATGTATAAGTATTGCAAGAAATGCTTGCATTTAATGTGAATATTCAAAAATGTTTATCCCCTAAAATGTCTATTTTAGGGGATTTCTTTGTATATTTTTCTCTAAAGTGTCAATAATTCTTTAGAGGTGGTTTTATGAAAAAGAAGACTATTGTTTGGTTGATAGTTCTTGTTGCCCTTTGTTCGGCTATATCGGCAGGAATATGGGTCTACAATTTTGAAAGAGCAAAGGATAATAATTCTCTTTTTACAGGAGAAACTTTAGAAGTAAAATCAGATACAGGAAATAGTGTAGGCAGAAATACGGTTTTGACTTTTGTATCAAATTATGAGGACGGATTTAGCGATACAAGAGAAGTTATTGCCCCTGTTTATATGTATGGCTGGCAGAGAGACAGAATGGAATCGGCTTATCCATCGTGGCAAATGGACGAATTTAGTCCATTAAGGGTGGTTTTTAGTAGGTCAGAAAAAGGAAGAAGTTCCCAACATTATATACTGGGAGAAAAAGACGGATATGTTGCAGTTTATTATAAAGATAGTGGAGTTTTAAAAGAGGTAACTTCTACACCTGTGGCATCATTAAATGATGATGAAAGAAAATCTGTAGTCAGTGGAAAGGAAATAGATGGGGATACTCACTTATACCTTTGTTTACAGGACTTAGAGAGCTAAAAGAAAATTGTTAAAAAATGTCAAATTTTTCTGTAAAAACATTGTTTTTTTACGAATTTTGTGTAAATTAGACAGAAAAAATATGATAATTTTTTTTATATTTGTGAACACTTTTTTAGACTTGTTTGTTATAATAAGCATTGTGAAAAACCCCTAAATATTTTCACATTACAGTTTATACATCCCTCATATGTTATTAAACTGTAAACCCCATAAAAATACCTTCTCTTTAGAAAAAAACAACCGTTCGCTGGTTGTTTTTTTCTTTGTCAAAAAAAGCTGTCGTTTTCACGACAGCTTTTTGTATACCCTATTATTAAAAATCTCCGAATTTTAAATATTTTTCGGCATTAATAAAACATTTTATTGGAAAATCTTTATCAATCCCCTGAACATAAGTGCTTTTACTATGACTTGTTATCCAAGCAAGTAACTGAATTTGTCGAGCTAGTATAAAAGTTTTAGCCATTTCCTTATCTTTGCTGTCTAAAGGCATAACTGTTTCATAGCCTTTGTACCAATTTTCAATTAATGTGGATAACTGGGGACTGTTTTCAAGAAAACTGACACTAGATGCCAAATCCTGCATAAAATATCCATAGCCACAATCATCAAAATCTATTACACCAGTAGTTTTACCCACAATTATGTTTGTAAGTCTTAAATCAATGTGTATAAGTCCGTATTTGTCAGTTTTGTAATTTGCTACTTTTTCATATATTTTGGTACACGCCTTTTCAACAATATCTTTTTGTGGGTTGTTTAAAACAGTAGTTTTTCGCCAATCTCCCCAAAGACCATTTTTACCTATAAGATTTTCCATTGACCACTTAGGTCGTATAGCCTTAAAAGGCTTTTCAATAGTGTTCTTGTGTAAAAGTCCGGCAATTCGCCCTATTTCTATATATAGATTTTCATTGCCCTCTATTTCTACATCAGCAATACCATTAATGTATTTGTACATAGTGCAATAACAGTCATTTATTTTTTTGACATATTCCCCATTTTTTGAAATAGGTTTACATATGTTTACATCGTCAATGTTTAATAGCCATTGTATTTCACTTTCCAATTCTTCAAAAGTGTGGTAATTAGGTCGGCATATTCTGAGTGTGTATATAGGCTTGTTATTTTGGCAAATAAAGTAGGTAGCATTTTCACTTATTTGCACAAAAACTGCTTTCCCCTCTACTCCGAAAGCACTTACTGCCATAGAGGCTGTTTTATTCAAATTTTCTATATTTTCAAACATTTTCATCACCTGTAAAATTTTATGTTTATACTACCATATTGCTTATTAATTGGCAATAAAAAATCACTTATATTGTTTGACTTTGTATAGGGATTATACTAAAATGAAATAAGATGTTTTAGGAGGTGTAAATTTGGCAGAAACAGTATACGCATATAACAAAATGCTGAAATGTGGCTACACAACAGGCTCTTGTGCTTCTGCCGGAGCAAAGGCTTCAGCCTATATGTTGTTGTCACAAAATAAAATTTCTGAAATTGAATATATTACACCTTCTGGAGAAAAAGTAATTTTTAAGTTACAACAGCAGGAAATAACAGAAAACTATGCCCTTTGTGCTATTGAAAAATATAGTGGTGATGACCCTGATGTAACCTCCGGTATGCTTATTTATACTAAGGTGGAGAAAATACCAAAGGGGTTTGTTGTAGACGGAGGAAAAGGCATAGGCAGAGTTACACAGAAAGGATTGGACCAGCCTGTTGGAGCAGCAGCAATTAATTCTGTTCCCAGAAAGAGTATTGAAGAAAATCTGAGAGAAGTGGCAGATAATTTCGAATACTATGGTGGACTTAAAGCTACTGTTTTTGCACCGGAGGGCGAGGAAATAGCTAAAAAAACTATGAATCCCCAGCTAGGCATTGTAGGGGGTGTTTCAATACTGGGTACTACAGGAATAGTCCGACCTATGAGTGATGATGCTCTCAAGGAAACTATAAAACTTGAAATATCAATGAAAAGGCAAAATAGTGATGTTCTTGTGCTTACACCAGGAAATTATGGAGAGGTTTTCGCCTTTAAGAACTACGGGCTGAAAGAAAAATATATGGTGAAATCCAGCAATTTTATAGGCTTTTCCATTGATTGTTGCGTTGAAAATAAGTGTAAAAAAATATTGCTTATTGGTCATATAGGCAAGTTTGCAAAATTAGGCTGTGGTATTATGAACACTCATTCCCATAATGCTGACGGCAGAATAGAAACCCTTGTAACTTGTGGGCTAAAGGTTGGAGCAGATTTAGAAACACTGAAGGAAGTGGCAAAGGCAGTTACAACTGATGATGCTATTGATATACTGAAAGAAAAAGGTTTTTTGGAAAAAACAATGGACCTTCTTATGGAGAAAATATATTTTTATATAAATAAAAGAAGTGGCGAAATGCCTGCAGAAGCCATAGTTTTTTCTAACAAATATGGAATACTGGGCAAAACAGCAGGTGTAGATGAAATAATAAAGGAGTTGAAGTAATGGTACATTTTGTAGGAGCAGGTTCAGGCGACCCGGAACTTATTACAGTAAAGGGTGCAAGACTTTTGAAAAATGCAGATATAGTTATATACACAGGCTCACTTATAAATACAGAGCTTTTGGATTATTGCCCACAGGCTGAAAAGTATAATTCAGCCTATATGGATTTAGAGCAGGTAGCACAGGTGTATAAGGAAAATCCGGACAAGGATATTGTTCGACTTCATACAGGTGATCCTTGTATTTTTGGTGCAATAAGAGAACAAATGGATATACTTGACGAATTAAATATTCAGTATGACTACTGTGCCGGTGTAAGTAGTTTTTGTGGTGCAGCCTCAGCACTAAAGACAGAATACACACTTCCAAAGGTTTCCCAAAGTGTAATTATTACTAGATGTGAGGGCAGAACTCCGGTGCCAAAGGGTCAAAGTCTTAAAGATTTGGCTGTTCATAAAGCAACTATGGTTATATTTTTAAGTGCATCACTTACAGAAAAAGTGCAAAATGACTTAATAGAGGGTGGCTATAGTGAAAATACACCTTGTGCCATAGTTTATAAGGCTACTTGGAGCGATGAAAAGGTTGTAAGAGGTCAGCTCTCGAACCTTTCTGATATGGCAAAGGAAAATAATATTACAAAAACTGCTCTTATTGTTGTAGGCGATGTTCTTGGTAGCGATTACGAGTTAAGTAAACTCTATGATAAAAACTTCAAAACGGAATACAGGAAGTGATATAATGGCGGCTGTTATTGTCTTTACGGCAAAGGCTAGAAATACTGGAACAAAGCTGAAAAATGTAGACAGACTTGTGTTTTATAAATATGCTGAAAAAGGGGATATTCCCTTTAAAAATGTAGCAGAATTAAGAGAGAAAATAGTTCAATATAGTAAGTTGGTTTTTATTTGTGCCTGTGGTATTGCAGTCAGGACTATTGCTCCTTTTGTGAAGAATAAAAAAGAAGATTTTGCAGTTGTAGTGTGTGATGAAGATGGCAAGTTTGCTATTTCACTTTTGTCTGGTCACTTAGGTGGAGCTAATGAGCTTGCCGAAAATGTGGCAGAAATACTGGGTGGACAGGCTGTTATAACTACAGCTACAGATGTAAATAGTATTATAGCTATTGATAACTATGCTAAGGAAAATAGCCTTGAAATAGATAGTATGAAAATGGCTAAAGAGGTTTCGGCACAGCTCTTAAATGGAGAAAAAGTAGCCTTTAAAAGTGATTTCAATAATGAAATACCTAAGGACTTTGTTCAAACAGTTGAAAAAATAGGTGTATATGTAACCTATAAAACAATAGAACCCTTTGAAAATACACTAAAACTTTATAAAAAATCTCTTGTAGTAGGCATAGGCTGTAAGAAAGATACTCCAGTAGAAAATGTAGAGAGTTTTTTAAGAACAGTGTTTGAGGAAAATAGTCTTTCAGAAAAGGCTATTTTGAAGATAGGAACTATTGATATTAAAAAGAATGAAAAAGCCATAGTTGAGTTATCAAAAAAATACAATGTGAAACTAGAAATATTTGACAAAAAAACACTAAATAGTCAAAAGGGAGAATTTTCTCATTCGGATTTTGTCTTCCGAACAGTAGGTACTGACTGCGTTTGCGAAAGAGCAGTGGTAGCTGGTGGAGGAAAGCTAATAGTGAAAAAGCAAAGCTGTAATGGTGTCACTATAGCTGTGGGTGTTGAAAATGAAAATTAATAGTGATATAATGAAATTTATCGTGAAATTGTGAGTTTTTTGGGAGGTATTTTAGCTATGAAAAAAATATTATCCGTTATATGCCTTACAGGAATAATGTGCGTAAACACTTTTGCTTCAGGAATAGCTGTTTATGTAAACAATAATAAAGTTAATTTTTCACAGCCACCGGTTGTGGAAAATGGAGCAACACTTGTGCCGGTTAGAGGACTTTTGGAAAAGTTTGGTGCTACTGTGGATTGGGATAAAGAAACTAAAACAGTTACATCAACTCTTGGTGCATCAACAGTTAAAATGGTTATAGGTTCAAAGACAGCCTATGTAGACAATAAGATAGTTCCTCTTACAGTTGCCCCAAAGGTTATAAATGGTGCAACAATGATACCCTTGAGATTTGTCAGCGAAAATATGGGCTTAAAGGTAGATTGGAATTCTGAGTCAAAGACTATAAAGATAACAGATGACAGCTATAAGGTTTTTTCTCCTGTACCTGATTTTGGCAAAATGTATAATTTACAGCCTTTAAGTGGTTCTGGCAACATAACAAACTCAGGTGATACAAAAATAGTAAATTATACCTATGACAAGAGCAAGGTAACAGATACTATGCTTAAAAACTATGTAAAGACTTTGGAGCAAAGAGGGTTTAATGATTTAAAGGAAAATTCATCACTCTATTACTCTGGAGAGAAAAATAAGAAAGTGGTTTTATCTATTGATGTAGAAAAGAATGTTGTAATTACAATTAGTGAATTTTAGGAGAAAAATTATGCTATATGTAGTAGGTTTAGGCTCAGGAAGTATTGAAAATATGACAAAAGAGGCTTTTGATACTCTTGAAAGCTGTAGCCTTATTGTAGGATATGGTGTCTATGTTGACTTAATAAAAGACCATTTCCCTCATAAGGAATACTATACAACTCCTATGAAACAGGAAATTGACAGATGCAAGTATGCTATTGAACAAGCTGAAAGTGGCAAGGAAGTAGCTGTTATTTCCAGTGGAGATGCCGGAGTTTATGGAATGGCAAGTCTTATTTATGAGCTTAGTGAAAATGCAAATGTAGAAATAAAAATAGTAAGTGGAGTAACGGCAGCCCTTAGTGGTGGAGCTGTTTTAGGTGCTCCTTTAAGTCACGATTTTGCTGTAATCAGTATGAGTGACTTGCTTACACCTTTTGATTTAATAGAAAGACGAATTGAAGGAGCATCAATGGGAGATATGGTTATTGTTCTCTATAATCCTTCTAGTAAAAAAAGAGCAGACTATCTTCAAAAGGCTTGCGATATAATGCTTAAATATAAAAATGAAAATACCATTTGTGGATATGTAGAAAACATAGGCAGAGAGGGTGAAAGAGCAGTTGTGACTACTCTCAAAGAACTTAGAAATACATCTGTAAATATGTTTACTACAGTTTTTGTAGGTAATTCTCAGACTAAGAATATAAATGGAAAAATGGTAACACCAAGGGGTTATAAAAATGGATAGACTTATTGTATTTGGTGGCACTACGGAAGGTAGAGAGTTGTGCCAAAAATGTTTGGAACAACTGAATAATGTTGTTATACACGTTTTTGTTGCTACAGAGCAAGGCAAGGAAGTATTGCCTAAAGACGGTAAGTTAGTTGTACATACCGGTAGATTGACAAGTATGGAAATGGCAGATATTATAGGCACACTTTCTCCGGATATGGTTGTAGATGCCACTCACCCTTATGCAACAGAGGTTACAGAAAATATTGTAAAGGCTTGTGCTTTGTCTAATGCCAAATATGTCAGACTTCTTAGAGAAAAAGCAGATATTAAAAAGGGCTTCATAGCAGAAGACCCTTTAAAAGTTGTTAAACTTGTAAATCGTAGCAGAGGTAATGTGCTTTTGACTACAGGCAGTAAGGACTTGCCGGCGTATACAGGCATATACAACTTTAAGGAAAGAGTGTATGCCCGAATATTGCCTGATACCAACAACATAAATTGGGCAATAAATATGGGTTATGCAAAGGACCACATTATTGCCGAAGAAGGCCCTTTTTCATACGAAAGAAATGTAGAAGAAATAAAGAAATATAATATTAAATATCTTATAACAAAGGAATCAGGCAAAGCTGGTGGATTTGATGAAAAGCAGAGGGCCTGCAAAGATGCCAACTGTGTACTTATTGTAATTCCTAGACCTGAGGAAGACGGATACAGTGCTACTGAAGTTTGGGAAATGGTACAAGAGGAGTACACAAAAAAGACAATACATATTATAGGCGTAGGTATGGGAAATCCTAAAAATATGACAGTAGAGGCTGTAGAGGCTGTTGAAGATTGTCAGGTGCTTATAGGTGCTAATCGTCTTGTAGATGCTGTAAATAAAGGCAGAAAAGATATTTATTATGAATATAAGGCAGAGAAGATAAAGGAATTTATTGACACAACAGACTATCAGCACTATGGAATAATTTTTTCAGGTGATGTGTGTCTTTTTAGTGGTGCGACAGTGCTTTTGGATTTGCTTGATGGCTACAAGGTAAAGGTAATACAGGGTATATCCTCTGTAGCCTATCTTGCCTCAAGAATAGGTGTGCCATGGGCGGGCTGTAGAGTTGTTTCAGCTCACGGCAGAAATGTAGATATAGTAAGGGAAGTTGCTGAAAATGAGGGTATTTTTGTACTTACTGGAGGTAACGTAAAACAAATATGTCAAACCCTTACAGAAAATGGACTTGGTATGGTCAAAATCTGTGCCGGAGAAAAGTTGTCTTATCCTAGAGAAAAGATTACAGCCGGCTATGTAAAAGACTTTGTGTCAAAAGAATTTGACCCTATTACAGTTCTCTATATGTGTAATGAAAACTATGGTATTTCTACAGAGTTTGGTCTTAGTGACGATATGTTCTTTAGAGGTGAAATACCTATGACAAAGAGCGAAGTTAGGTCTGTTATTTTAAGTAAAATGCAACTTAGAAATTCAGACATTGTCTATGACATAGGCTCTGGAACAGGCTCTGTAACTGTAGAATGTGGCAGACTTGCTCCAAAGGGTATGGTCTATTCTGTAGAGTGCAACGAAGATGCCTTTGAGTTGACAGGCAAAAATATTGAACACTTTGAACTTAAAAATGTAAGGCAGATTTTAGGACGAGGTAAAGAAGTTGTGGCTGATTTACCTAAGCCTGATTCTGTTTTTATAGGAGGTTCAAAGGGCGAACTTGAAGATGTAATGGAACAGATTATAAACAAAGGCGTAAATATTCGCTTTGTTGTAAGTGCCATTACATTGGAAACTCTTACAAATACCCTTATGTTTATGAAAACAAAGGGCTTTAAAAATACGGAAGTTGTACAGGTTTCTGTAAGCAAGGGCAATTTTGTAGGAAATAGTACAATGATGACAGCTCAAAACCCTATTTTCATTGTTTCTGGAGATTGGGAGGAATAATATTGAATATTGTATGGGATTCTGAAAATTACAAAAATGATTTTAACTTTGTGCCTGACTATGGAGAAAGTGTAGCAGAGCTTTTGACTGTAGAAAAAGGTGGCAGAGTTATGGACTTAGGCTGTGGCACCGGAGCTTTAATACCAACTCTTGTCAATAAGGGGTATAAAGTTACAGGAGTAGATGCCTCTGACAATATGCTTGAAATAGCAAGGAAAAATAATCCTGATGTTGAATTTATAAAAAAGGACGCATCTAAGTTGGATTTTAATAACCGGTTTGACGGAGTTTTTTCAAATGCAGTTTTCCATTGGATTGATGACCAAAATGGGCTTTTAAATGGTATAAATAATGCTTTAAAGACCAGTGGTCAGCTTGTATGTGAATTTGGTGGCAAAGGCTGTGCTGAAACTGTTCACAGTGAATTGGAAAGGCTTTTTGCCAAAAGAGGTTTAAAGTATAAAAGAACTTTTTATTTTCCGACTATAGGAGAATATATGCCGTTAGTGGAGAAAAATGGATTTAAAGTTACTTATGCTGTCCTTTTTGATAGAAAAACATATTTAAAAGGGGATTTGATTTCTTGGATAAATATGTTTGATAAAGCACCTTTTGAGGGTGTTGATGAAGAAGTTGCCGACGAGATAAAGAAAGAGGCACAGGAAAAATTAAAAACTGTGCTTTGTGAAGACGGAAAATGGTTTGTAGACTATGTCCGTTTGCGTTTTAAAGGAGTAAAAGTATTATGAAAAAATTATTAGTTATAGCACTTGCTACTGCCTTATGCTTTACAACAGGTTGTGGCAAAAAACAGGATAAAAATTCAACTGATGAATCTACTACAATAGAAACTTCAACAGAGGAAACAACTGACGAAACTTCAACAGAAACAGAAGAAACAACAGTTGAAGAAACAAAGGCAAAGAATGTTGAAAACGAGGTAAATATTACTGTACAGTCTTCACCTGAAACAAACAAGACAGTTAGTAAGGCTAATCAGAACAATACTCAGAAACAACAGGTTGTTAAGGACGATTTTAAGCCTAATGCTTCAGGTTCTCCTTTACAGAATGTAAGTGGAGATGTTTATAAGGCTGTAAGTAATGACGTTCGTTCATATGCAAATGCCTCAGCTACATCTCAGAATGTTTCCAGTTTAAAGGCTAAGTCACAGGCACTTTGTAAACTTTCAAGTGATTCTAAATTTACACAGACAGGTTATGACCTTATATCTTCCAGTGCAGAATTGGCAAACATCAATAACTTAATTACAGCAAATTCTGACAAGGTTTCACAGGAAAATAAGGATTTATATGCAAATGTAAAAGAAGACTTGTCAGTAAATGTTGAAATATTCTTGAATATGGATGATATTTCTACTGTTGATAACACAGCAGATTTTACTTGTAAAAATGAAATTTCAAAACTTTCTCAAAATATAAAATCAGAAATCGGAGAATAAGACTATGCCAAGGATAATGATAAGTGCAACAGGAACAAACTGTGGAAAAACCTCAATAGTCTGCGGTTTGCTTAAAATTTTAAAAGATAGAGGAATGAATGTTAAGGCATATAAATGTGGCCCTGACTATATTGACGGAATGTTCCATAAGGAAGTTCTCGGTGTTGAAAGTAGTAACTTAGATAGCTTTTTCTGTAATAAGGACCAGCTTTGTGCTCTTTTGGATAATGACAAGGACCTTAATGTAATTGAGGGTGGTATGGGCTTTTATGACGGTGTTGGCTTTGAGGATAAAGGCAGTTGCTACGATATATCAAAGTTGACAAATACGCCGGTAGTTCTTGTTATAAACTGCAAGGGTATGAGTAGCTCTATTGGTGCAACGTTGAGGGGCTTTATTGAGTACAGACAGGATAACCAGATTTTAGGTGTTATTTTTAACAGACTTTCTCCTAATCTTTTTGAAGGCTGTAAGGAAGTTGCACTTTCATTGGGAATAGTGCCTTTAGGCTATATTCCGGATATTAAAGAAGGTCTTTTTGACAGCAGATATTTAGGTCTTGTTACTCCTGAAAATATAGACGAGTTCAATGAAAAGATTGAACTTATTGCTATGTATATGAGCCAGTATATTGACGTAGACAGACTTTTAAAGGTTGCAAAGTGTGCTCCAAATAAATTAGTTTATGAAAAGCCAGAAGTAGAGAAAAAGTACGATTGTGTAGTAGCTATTGCCAAAGATGAAGCATTTTGCTTTAACTATGATGATAACGTAGATATGCTTAGAGAATTAGGCTGTACTGTTAAATTCTTTAGTCCTTTGGAAGATAGCCATATACCGGAAGATGCTGACGGTCTTATTCTTTCAGGTGGTTATCCTGAACTTTATGCAAAGAAATTAAGCGAAAATACAGAGCTTATTGACGATATAAGATTAAAAATACAAAATGGTATGCCAACTATTGCTGAATGTGGTGGATTTATGTATTTACATAAGACTATTGAAGACGAGGCAGGCAGAATATATCCTATGGCCGGTATTATTGACGGTGAATGTAGCAAGGGCAAACGACTTAATAAGCACTTTGGCTATATTACCATGACAGCATCAAGAGATAATGTTCTCTGTAAAAAGGGAGAACAGTTTACTGCTCACGAGTTCCATTATTACAATAGTACAAATGACGGTCACGATTTTAAGGCTGTTAAGCCTGTTGGTGGTCGTAACTGGATTACAGGAAATACTACACCTACTTTCTACGGTGGTTTCCCTCACATTTACTTTAAGGGCAATGAAAATGTAGTATATCAGTTCCTTGATAAATGTAGTAAATAAATAATATTGAAATGCTTAAATTTTTAAAGGTTTTTCCTGAAAAAGTTTAAGCATTTTTTAGTTAAGACACAAATCAATAAAGTTAATATATTTTGAATAAATTTTGGGCTAAAACTCTTTTATTTTGATGAATTTTGTGGTATACTATTCCTTGTGATAAGACTTGATTTAATGTTACTCAATGTTAATGTGACTGTAACAGAACTGTAACATTAATATGGTAAAATAATATTATAGATAAGTGTGAATTATGGTTGGGTTTAGCCACTAATTCTTTACATATTACTTTATTTTGATAGGAGGATATGGCAATGAAGCAGTTGTTTGGCAAATTTGCATGTTTAATGCTTTTAGTTATGGCTTGTTGCGTTGTTGCTCCAGTATCAGCTATGGCAGGTACAGGTGTTGATAATTTTAAGATTACAAGCGGAATAGATACAAGAAAAAGTTCTGAAATTACTTTTGATGCTACAAGAGTTATTTCGGGTACAGCAGAAAAGGGTGCTAAAATAGGTATTACTGTTTATGAACCTTATACTGTTAATGGCAAAACTTACTACAAACTTATTAGAACTTACAACATTACTGTAGGTTCAACAGGTATTTTTAGCCAGAGTATTAGCCTTAAAGAAGGTGCAAACTACTTAGTTGTTGCAGCTCGTAAGGACGGAAAGTATTCAGAAATTAGAACAACAATTAATCGCAAAGACAAGGTGCTTAAGTCTGTTTTATCTCAGAGTATAGCAGTGCCTGGTCAGAGCAAGTGGTAAAACAGGGTTTTACAAAGGTGATTAAATGAAAAACACAGGCAAATTTTTAATGGTTGTTTTTTTAATGTGTTTAGCTATTTATCAGGCAGGAGAGTTATGGTTTGAGGATTTTTCAAGCCATAACTTTTTTTGGTTCGGGAATTTTTCATCTTCCTTTGATGCTAAAGATGTAGGCTATATTACAGATAGACTTATTGTCAATTTGGGCGACGGTAAAGTTGTATGCAAGCAAAGTGATATATACAACAAAAGGTATAAAAAGGATTTTGATACTGCTGTTGGTGAGGCTATGTCCAGAGGTGACTTTGTTGGTCAGCAGGAATTGGACTGGAATACTCTTTTGAAAAAGAGAGCAGTATTTTATCAGTATTCTTTTAACTTCAAAGGTACAGATTCTGCCGATATTTTCAAGGCTACAGTAAAAGTTGATACATTAAATAAAATAACTGATTACAATACCATAATACTTCTTCCTACATCAGACGGAAGTGAAATGCAACTTATATTCTATAATACAGAGAAAAAGACAAATTCAGTTTTCAATATGAAAAACAGTGATGTAATTTCAAAGTGCTATGAAGATTCGGAACTACTGGGCAAGGAGGAACAGAAGTTTAGTTATATTTCTACGGTCTTAAACGGCTTTACAATTTTTGACCAAAATATATTTATTCCTACTTGGGCAAATACAGATGCAAAATATAACCAGCTTGAGCCTTATAACTACTTGGAAGAAAACAACGGTGTTGAAAAAAATGCCGACGTATTTTTTGACAACCCTATTGGTAAGACAGCTACAAAGAGTAAGGGTGTTGAAACCTTTGGTGATGAAAGTACAGTTGTAAAGTATTATTCTTCAGGTGTTTTAGAGTATTCTAATTACAAAGTGGAAACTGAAAGAGAAAATACATTTGCAAATAATTACATTTCAGCATTGTCTGTTTTGAAAAAAGATGTGTATCTTGATAATGAATTTTACTTGGATAGTTACACTGTAGATAATAATGGCAACTATATATTCTATTTTGACTATAAAACAGAGGATTTAAAGCTAAAACCGGCAGAAAGTCTTTCAAGTGAAATAGGTATGAATAGCTTTATAGAAATTACAGCAGTAAAAGGCAGAGTATCAAAGTATAAAAAATATGCTGTATCTTACAAAAAGAGCAATTCTATTGCTACAGCATCTACAGACTATATAGGAGCTATTGATAAGCTCTACAGCAGATTGTACGGCAGTAGCACTCCTAAGCCTGTATCCGATGTAGAACTTTGTTATTTGGCAAATGGAAAAACTGTAGATTTAAACTGGATAATAGATATAGATGGCGAAGAATATATTACAAGCACAAGGTAGGTGTTAAAATGGAGTGGAAAAAGGCTGTTAATTATACTATAGTGTTTCTCTTTTTTGTAAATGCCGTACTTTTTGGCTTGAATATGTATAAGAAAATTGATGTTACAGTTGGGCAGAGCAGACAAAATGGTATAGTGGCTCTACTCGGAAAAGACAATATTACATTAGGCTGTGATTTGCCTGCAAAATATTCTCCTATGGCTTATATAGCTACCGAAAGTTTTACTTTTGACCCTCTTAAATTAAGAGATTTGTTTTTTACCGATAGTTCTAAGGTAATGAGAACAGATGACAAAAACAAAATAATATTTGCCTATAATGAAGATGTTTTGACTATAGACAAGTCAGATGTAGAATATGTTAAAAAATCAGATAAGCCTATTACGGATATGGAAACAGCTAAGAGTGTTGCCAATGAGTATGTTTCAAATATTAATTCTCTTTTTGGTAAATACGATTATGCTTGTTCCTATGCTACTAAAGATGGTATAAAACTTTGCTACTATGAAAAAGTAAATGGCTACGGCTTTTTTAATAACTACTTTACAGTTGGTTTCAATAAAGACGGGTCACAGGAGATTAACTTTAGCTATAGAACAGTTGTAAAGCAAAATGGTAGTAAAAAAGACATTTTGGCGTCTGATGAGGCTGTTTTTGCAGTTATTAATCCTATTAAGGACAATAGAAAATCTGGCAAAAGCATTATACAAGACGTGTCTTTAGGATATTATGATAAGGACATTTTGGCTGATGACGACTCTATTTTGCCTTATTATAAAATTGTAGCAGACGGAAACACATATTTCGTAAATGCCCGTACAGGCAGGGTGGACTAAGTTTGTTGACGATGGTGTGTAATTGTGATACTATTAAGAAGTATGCGTAAAAGTAAGAAATATGAAAGGATACAGTTTTAAGCTGAAAGGTTTTGTCTATGAACGTAAAAGGTAAATTATTTTATTTTGTTAAAATTGTAGTATATTTTTTAATTGCTGTTTTATTCTATCTTATGTTTATGAACTTTTTCACTTCATTTTATAAAAATAATGATGTGACAGTAAACTTTTTTGCAGAAGATATGGGAACAGACCCAGTAGAAATATATTATATGCAAAATGGTCAGAACGATTATAGTGCTGACAGAATGGAAACTATTCCAGTAGGTGACGGAAAGAATTTTAATAATAATGGTGATGTGGACCTTCCACCGGACATAAACCTGTTGAGAGTGGACTTTGGTAGTAAAGTAGGAGCAGAAATAGCTATTAAATCCATTGTTTACAGAAACTATAGTGGTATGGTGACATACACACCTGAGCAGATAAGCAAAATGTATTTTAATCAGGTGGAAATTGTCAGCTGTTCAGATGATGAAATAGTAATCAGAAATATGGGAAATGACCCATATTTGATAATAGAAGATGTACAGGTTCAGCCTTATAAAGAACATAATCAGCTTTGGTCAATTTTATGTGCTTTGATAGGTATGGTTCTCTTTAGTCGTTTTATAAAGTTAAAGAGTATTGTTGCAATAGCGAATGATTTATTAAGCAATAGAAAGCTTATAATGTCTCTTGCAAAAAATGACTTTAAAACAAAGTATGCCGGTTCATATTTTGGTATAATATGGGCATTTATACAGCCGGTTTGTACGATTATAGTATTTTGGTTTGTTTTCCAGATAGGCTTTAGAAATGCTGATGTAGGTAATGTTAAGTATATACTTTGGTTTGCAACAGGTCTTATTCCTTGGTTCTTTTTCCAGGATGGCTGGAATTCAGCAACATATGCTTTTATGGACTATAGCTACCTTGTTAAAAAAGTGAAATTTAAAGTAAATATTTTGCCGGTAATTAAGATTATATCAGCATTTTTTGTTCATATATTCTTTGTAATATTTATGTTCTTCTTCTATGGCTGTTATAAAGAACTCCCTACAATATATGCTATTCAGATTATATATTATTCATTCTGTATGGTGGTATTGGTTACGGCTTTAAGTTTTATTACAGCTCCCCTTATTGTATTCTTTAAGGATTTAGGGCAGGTTATGAATATTATTCTTCAGTTCGGTATGTGGCTCACACCAATAATGTGGTCTATAGATAATCTTCCTGTAAACTTAAAGTGGCTTATTAAATACTTTAAATTTAACCCTATGTACTACATTGTACAGGGTTATCGTGATAGTATGATTTATCATGTTTGGTTCTATAACAATATAAAGCAGACAATGTATTTCTGGATAGTAACTATTTTACTTCTTATTGTAGGTGCAGTAATTTACAGAAAATTAAAGCCACACTTTGCAGATGTGCTTTAAACGAGGTGTATTATGGATAAATATGCAATAAAAGTTAATGACGTAACAAAGGTTTATGCCTTGTATTCTAAGCCTGTTGATAGATTAAAGGAAAGTTTGAGCATTACTAAAAAAAGTTATCATAAAGATTATTATGCTCTTAAAAACATTAGTTTTGATGTTAAAGAAGGAGAGTGTGTAGGTCTTTTAGGTACAAATGGTGCAGGTAAATCAACTATACTTAAAATTATAACTGGAGTATTAAATCCGACTGGTGGCAATGTAGAAATAAACGGTAAAATTTCTGCCCTTTTGGAATTAGGTGCAGGCTTCAATCCTGAGTATACAGGTATTGAAAACATATATATGAATGGTACGCTTATGGGCTTTTCAAGGGCTGAAATAGAACGCAGAATGGAAGATATTTTAGATTTTGCAGATATTGGAGACTTTGTGCATCAGCCGGTTAAGACTTATAGTAGTGGTATGTTTGTACGACTTGCCTTTGCTGTTGCTATAAATATTGACCCAGAAATTCTTATTGTTGATGAAGCATTAAGTGTAGGTGACGTTTTCTTTCAGGCTAAGTGTTATAAAAAGTTTGAGGACTTTAAAAAAGCCGGTAAGACAATTTTATTAGTTACTCATTCTTTGGGAACAGTTGCTAAGTATTGTGATAGAGCTATTATACTTGATAAAGGTGAAAAACTTGCTGAAGGCGAGCCTACAGAAATGATTGACCTTTACAAGAAGGTTCTTGTAAATCAGAACAAGGCAACTGTTAAAAAAGAAAAGACTAAAAATAGTGATAGCAATAAAGATGAAAATACAGAGGATTTATGGAAAAATCAAATCATTACCAATCCTAAAATAAATAGCTATGGCAATGGTGGAGCTGAAATAATAGATTTTCTTTTAGCAGATGATTTAGAAAATCCTACAAACCAGATATTAAAGGGATACGAATGTATCATAAAAATGAAGGTTAAGTTTAACAGACAGGTTGAAGACCCTATTTTTGCTATTACAATAGTTAATTTACAAGGCACAGAGGTTTGCGGAACAAACACAATGTACGAAAGTGTTAATACTGGCATTTGTAATGAAGGCGACATAAAGGTAGTGGAATTTAAACAGAAACTTAATCTTGCCGGAGGAAATTACCTTATTAGCTTTGGCTGTACAGGATATGAAAATGGAGAATTTGTAGTTTACCATAGACTTTACGAAATGGTTAATTTACAAATTGTGTCAAGCAAAAATACAGTGGGCTATTTTGATATGAACAGTAAGGTAACTGTGGAATAAAAAAGATTTTGTATATAAGTAGTTGTTTTGTCATATATGCTGAAAATTAGCCTATATACTTGACAATAAAGTCTGTAAATGGTATCATAACTTATTGTGTATTAAAATTTGACATACTATTTAAAGTATGTGTTAATATCAGTAAATTAGGCTGTTTTTGTAGACAAAAGTGGTGTTAGAAAAATTTATAATTACTGATGTTGTTGTAAATTTTTGGATATTGTAACCTAAAGCGTTATTTTTATTTGAAAAATTAATTTTTAGTGTTATAATATCATTGATGAATTTGAGTTTTTTTAATTAACCTAGAGAGGTGTGTACTAAAGTAATGGAACGTTTAGTTGTCAGAGGCGGACATCAGCTTAACGGTGCGGTAACTATAAGTGGGGCAAAAAATGCTGTAGTTGCTATTATTCCGGCTGCTATTCTTGCCGAGGGCGTTTGTGTTATAGACAATCTGCCACGTATTGAGGACGTAAGGGCACTGGAGGATACTCTTACAAAGCTTGGTGCAGTTTGCGAGCTTATTGACGAGGGTACTCTTATGGTGGATTCCACTAATGTAAATAGCTATGAGGCTACCTTTGATTCTGTGCGTAAAATCAGAGCCTCTTATTATTTAATGGGTGCTTTGCTTGCCCGTTTTAAGAGAGCAGATGTTGCTTTGCCAGGTGGCTGTAACTTCGGCTCAAGACCTATTAACCTTCACTTAAAGGGCTTTAGAGCCTTAGGTGCAGAGGTTGAAGAAGATTTTGAAAATGGTATTGTTCGTATTAAGGCTGATAAGCTTGTAGGTACTAACATTTTCTTAGATACAGCATCTGTTGGTGCAACAATCAATATTATGATTGCTGCTACTAAGGCAGAAGGTGTTACAACTATTGAAAATGCTGCTAAAGAACCTCACATTGTAGATACTGCCAACTTCCTTAATATGATTGGCTGTAATGTAAAGGGTGCAGGTACTGATGTAATTAGAATTACTGGTACTCCAGACCTTCATGGTGCTGAATATATGATTATTCCGGACCAGATTGAAGCAGGTACATATATGATTGCTGCTGCTATTGCCGGTGGCAAGGTTAAGGTAGACAATATTATACCTAAGCATATGGACTCTCTTTCTGCTAAGCTTAAGGAAATGGGCTGTCAGATTGAAGAAGGCGACGATTATATTGAAGTTACTTCTTCAGGCAATCTTGTTGCTACAAATGTTAAGACAAATGTTTACCCAGGTTTCCCAACTGATTTACAGCCACAGATGGCTGCTGTACTTTGCAAGGCAAAGGGTACAAGCACTTTAGTTGAAACTGTTTGGGAAAATAGATTTCAGTATGTAGAACAGCTTAAAAAGTTTGGCTGTAATATGGAAATTAATGCTGACGGTAGAATTGCTACTATTGACGGAGTTGACACTTTAAAGGGTGCAGATGTTCTTGCTACTGACCTTAGAGCTGGCGCAGCGATGGTTATTGCCGGGCTTGCAGCTGAAGGCGAAACAAGAATTGGCAATATCCGTTTTATCGACAGAGGTTACGAACAGATTGAGTATAAACTTAGAGCATTAGGTGCAGATATTGAAAGGGTAGTTGACTAATGAGTTTACGCTTTGCCACCATTGCCAGTTCTAGTAGTGGTAATTGTGTGTATGTTGGTACAGAAAATACAAATATACTTATTGATGCTGGTTTAAGTGGCAAAAAGGTTGAAGAAGGACTTTCTTCCCTTGGACTTACAGGAAACGATATTGATGGGATATTCGTTACCCATGAGCATAGCGACCACGTTAAGGGTATAGGAGTTCTTTCTCGTAGATATAATATTCCTATTTTTGCTACAGAAGGTACTTGGGGCAATATGCCTTCTTCTGTAGGACAGATTAGACCTAATCTTATGAAGGATATATATGCTGAGGAATACTGTGCCTTTAACGACCTTACAATAAAGCCTTTTGAAATACCCCACGATGCAGCACAGCCGGTAGGCTATACTGTTGGGGTTAATAATACTAAAATTACTATTGCCACAGATATTGGGCATATTTCAGATACTGTCTTGGAAAATGTAAAGGGTTCTTCTCTTGTACTTTTAGAGGCAAATCACGATGTAGAAATGCTCCAGTATGGTGGTTACCCACAGAGTCTAAAAAGTAGAATTTTGTCTGACTTTGGGCATTTAAGCAATGTAAATGCCGGCAGACTTTTAGATACCGTTATTGATAGCTCAGTTAAATACGTGTTCTTAGGACATTTAAGCAAGGAGAATAACACTCCTCGCCTTGCCTATGACACAGTTAGTAAAATTCTTACCGATAATGGGGCAGTTATTGGTGGAGATTTTAATATGTGGGTTGCTCCTCCGGAGGGAGTAAAAAGAAGAATTGAGCTTGTGTAGATAACGTAAATGCGAGAAATTATAGTTTCTCGCATTAAATTTTTGAGGAAATACTGAATATATGAAAATTACTATTGCGTGCGTCGGAAAAATAAAAGAAAAATATTTTGTAAATGCTATTGAAGAATACTCAAAACGCCTTAGTCGTTATGTTACTCTCAATATTGCAGAAGTTCCCGATGAAAAAGCTCCTGAAAATATGAGTCCTGCTCAAATGGAACAGGTAAAAAATATAGAGGGTCAAAGGCTTATGAAAGTCTTTAAAGATAGCTATGTTGTGGCACTTGCTATAAACGGAAAATCTCTTACAAGTGAGGGCTTAGCTGATTTTATTACTCAGACCACTTTAAAAGGTGTAAGCCATATTACTTTTGTAATAGGTGGTTCTCTTGGGCTTAGCGATGAGGTGTTAAACAGAGCAGATTATAAACTTAGTTTTTCTGCTATGACTTTCCCTCATCAGCTTATGAGAGTAATACTCTTGGAGCAGATTTATAGGGCTAATAGAATAATCAAAAATGAGCCTTATCATAAGTAATAACTTAAAGTCGAAAGTATACGGGCGTACTTTCGGCTTTTTTGGTGGAATTTTATATAATATTTTTTATATTGCATTGAAAGATAAATCCGATGACTTGACACTAGGAAATAATAAAATAAAATTAGTGGACTTTGTCCACACCTACAAGGGCGTTGCCCCTTGACTCTATAAGCCTTTAAAAAGGCTTAACCTAAACTTAAAATATATATTGAAAAAAGTAGGCTTTTGGGGTATAATTAGCCTAATATGATAATTTTTTATGTTTGACATTACGTTCGGAGGAATTTAGTTTATGTGTGGTTTTTGTGGTTTCACAGGAGATATAGCTGACAGAGAAAACGTCATTATAGGTATGATGAACAAAATCATACACAGAGGACCTGACAGTGCTGGTACTCATAGTGATGAAGATGTAACAATGGGCTTCAGAAGACTTAGTATCATTGGTCTTGAAGACGGTTCACAGCCTATGTACAATGAAGACGGTTCTATTGTTATTTGTTTTAATGGGGAGATTTACAACTATCAGCCTATTAAAGAAATGCTTATTGAAAAAGGTCACGTTTTCAAAAGTCACGCTGATACAGAAGTTCTTATTCATTTATACGAAGAAAAAGGCGAAGAAATGCTCAATGATTTAAGAGGTATGTTTGCCTTTGCTATTTATGATATGAAGAACAAGAAGTTATTTGCTGCCAGAGATTTCTTTGGTATCAAGCCTTTCTACTATGGTGTGTTCAACAACCATTTACTTTTTGGTTCAGAAATTAAGAGTTTCCTTGCTTTCCCTGATTTCAAGAAAGAAGTAAACACTGTTGCTCTTGAAAACTATTTAACTTTCCAGTATTCAGTGTTAGACGAAACATTCTTCAAGGGTGTTTACAAGTTAAAGCCTGGTCACTATTTAGTTTACAAAGATGGCAAGATTGACGTTAAGAGATACTTCCAGCCTAAATTTGAACCGGAAAAGGCAGGATTACAGGATACAATTAAGAAAATTGAAGATGTAATGCTTGACAGTGTTAAAACTCACAAGATTAGTGATGTAGAGGTTGGTTCTTTTCTTTCAAGTGGTGTAGACTCAAGTTTTGTAGCTGCTACATTTAAGGGAGACAAGACATTTACAGTAGGTTTTGACTATGAAAAGTACAATGAAATAGGTTATGCTGAAAAGCTTTCTGAAAAAGTTGGTATTGACAATTATTCTAAGATTATTTCTACTGATGAATACTGGGATAGCTTAGGTAAAATTCAGTATCATATGGACGAGCCTTTAGCTGACCCTTCAGCTGTTGCTCTTTACTTTGTAAGTAAGTTAGCATCTAAGCACGTTAAGGTTGCTCTTTCCGGTGAAGGTGCAGACGAGTTCTTTGGTGGCTACAATATTTACAGAGAACCTATGGATTTACAGATTACAAAGCTTATTCCAAAGCCTTTGAGAAAGGGTATTGCTGCTATAATGAAAGCACTTCCTTTCAGATTTAAGGGTAAAAACTACTTAATCAGAGCATCTATGGACTTAGAGGATAGATTTATTGGTAATGCTAAAATGTTCTCAGAAAAGGAAAGAGAACGTATTTTAAAGAACCCTACAGGTAAATACAATCATAAGGAAATTACAAAGCCATATTATGACTTTACAAAGGGTCAGGACGATGTAACAAGAATGCAGTTTATTGACCTTAACCTTTGGATGGTTGGTGATATTCTTTTAAAGGCAGATAAAATGTCTATGGCAAACTCTCTTGAAGTTAGAGTACCTTTCCTTGATAAGGAAGTATTTGAAGTTGCAAGACACGTTCAGCCTGATTACAGAGTAAACAGAGAAGCTACAAAGTATGCTTTCAGAATGGCTGCAAAGGACTACTTACCAGAAGAAGTTGCAAGCAAGAAAAAACTTGGTTTCCCTGTTCCAACAAGAGTTTGGCTTAAAGATGAAAAGTATTACAATATAGTTAAAACAGCTTTCCAAAGCGAAGCTGCACAGAAGTATTTCAACACAGACAAAATTGTTAAGTACCTTGATGACCACAAGAATGGCAAGGCTGACAATAGCCGTAAGGTATGGACAATTTATATGTTCTTAGTATGGTATAATCAGTTCTTCGGTAATGAAGAAAAGGAGGCTTGCTAATTATGGCAGATTGTATATTTTGTAAAATAGCTAATGGTGAAATTCCATCAAACACAATTTATGAAGATAATGATTTTAGAGTAATACTTGATATTGCTCCTGCAAATTTAGGTCATTGCCTTATTTTACCTAAAAATCATAGTGCAAATCTTTATGAAATGCCGGCTGAATTAGTAGGTAAGGCTCATATCCTTGCTCAGAAAGTAGCTAAGGCTGTTAAAGAGGCTACAGGCTGTGACGGACTTAATATTCTCCAAAATAATGGTGAGGCTGCCGGTCAGACTGTTCACCACTATCACGTTCACGTTGTTCCTAGAAAGAATGACGATGATGTAACAATGACTTTCGGTTCTTTCCCTAAGCCAAGTGATGAAGAAATGACAGCTATTAAGGATAAAATTAAAGAAAATATGTAATTATAAGGTCCTCAAAGTTTATACTTTGGGGGCTTTTTTGCGTATAGAAACAAAAAATAAATGTATAATAAGGAATAACAAAGAAAATTATTTTAAAATACAGATAATTTGTCTTAAATATGACGGTAAAGTTCTTGTAAAATTTGAGAAATTTTATTGAAAATATACAAAATATTTTTTATTCTTTCAAAGATTAAATAGAAAACCTGTTTTTTTGTAAATTTTAGTCAAAAAAAGTAAAAAATATAAACCTACAAGAGTAATCTTATACAGTTGAGGAGTAAAAAATATAAAATAAAATGTTGTCGTATTATTTGACAAGGGAAGTTTAAAAGGCTATAATATAACTTATTGAAGGAAAATGGGAGCTTGCTCACGATTTTCCGAGATAAGTTACCGAGGCGAAAGCCGAGGACAAATTTCATTTTAGTTTGTGAGGAACAAACAAATTTGCGAAGCAAAGAAACGAAGTTTCAAAATGAAATTTGAAAAAGAAATATTAATGAATACTAATGACTTATTTTTAGGAGGAGAACAAATGGATATAAGTGGTGGCAGTATTAAGATTTTCGGCTGTAACGGCAATAAATCTTTAGCTGAACACATTGCTAGTGACCTCGGTCTTGCCCTTGGCAAGTCTGAAATCGGTAAGTTTAGCGATGGTGAAATCAGCGTAAGAATTAACGAAACAGTAAGAGGTGCTGATGTATTTATCGTTCAGCCTACTAGCAACCCTGTAAACGACAATCTTATGGAGCTTCTTATTACTATTGATGCAGTTAAGAGAGCTTCTGCTGGTAGAATTAATGCCGTTATTCCTTACTATGGCTATGCTAGACAGGATAGAAAGGCAAAGGCAAGAGACCCAATCAGTGCTAAGCTTGTAGCTGACCTTATTACAAGTGCTGGTGCTGACAGAGTTATTACAATGGACCTTCACTGTGCACAGATTCAGGGCTTCTTTGATATTCCTGTTGACCACCTTGTAGGTATGCCACTTCTTTCAAAGTATTATGAACAGAAGTTTGGTATTGGTGCAGAAGACGTTGTTGCTGTATCTCCAGACCTTGGTAGTGTTACAAGAACTCGTGCTTTCGCAGAAGGTCTTAACATTCCTATTGCTATTGTTGATAAGCGTCGTCCAAGACCAAATGTTTCTGAAATTATGAACATTATCGGTGACTTTAAGGACAAGAGAGTTATCCTTTATGATGATATGATTGATACAGCCGGTACTATTACTAATGCTGCTAATGCACTTAAAGAAAAGGGTGCTAAGGAAGTTTATGCTTGCTGTACTCACGGTGTACTTTCAGGTGCTGCTATTGAAAGAATCCAGAACAGTGTTATTGAAGAACTCGTAGTTCTTGATACTGTACCTCTTACAGGTGAAAAGCTCATTCCAAAGATTAAGCAGAAGTCTGTTGCAAAGGTATTTGCTGATGCAATTTACAGAATTCACGAAGGTTTACCTGTATCAAAGATTTTTGAATATTAATAAGTTTTATAAAAGGCGAAGACTTAGTTCTTCGCCTTTTTTGTGGTCTAAATAATACTAATTATTATATAATAAAAAAGACTTGACAAACATATGTTCGAATGATAACATATATATGTCATAAAAATACATTTTTTATTGTTATAATATATATCTATTTTTATACAGAAAGGAGAGATGAGTATAAAATAATGACCACAGAAGAATATGAAAAAACCAAAGATATGCTAACGGCTTGGGCAAACTATAATAGTTATGTGCGACAATATAAATACGAGATAGACGAAAATATTAAACTTTCTAAGGCTTTGGAGAAGAACAGGGAAGATGTAGATTGTTATATTGACGAAGATATAAGGGAAACTACCAATAATGCCTTAGAGTATTGTAAAAGCCGTATTAAAAAACTAGATACTATAGTAAGGGAAACAGCAAAGTTTAAAGAGTTAATGGATAGTATAGTAGATGGCTTAAATATACTGGATAAAAATTTGCTTGTTGCCCGTTACATAAAAAAACAGGATTGGGATACTATGGCAACTTTTTGGCCCTGTGAAATCAGTTCAAGGCAAATACAGAGAATACATAGAAGTTTGCTGGATAATATATTACAAAAATATGAAGAATTAAGCTCTAAAAAGTAAAAATACGGTAGAAAATACAGTAAAATTGTAAAAAATAGAATAAATATTTCATATTCAATAAGTATGGATAATATAATAAAAATACTGTAATTAGAGGGTATACAGGGGTATATGTCAAAAAAATATACCAAAAAATATTGTAAAAGTTGTGGAAGTTGACATAATTTTTTTTTGCCTATAAAAATTACCTATACTACACATCAAAAAAACTATGTTTTATGTGCAAACCTTGTAAAAATTTCTTCATATTTTTTCAAAAATTCCTTTAAAAGGCAATTTGCATAAATTATGTATACCGAATTTGTTTAATAATTACATAGAGGATTTACCTAAAATGAGGTATGATATATATAATTGTTTAAGGGGAGGCATTGTCCCTAATTCGGTCAGTCAAGGAGGAAATTGTTTAGATGGCAGATGTAAAATTAAAAAATATAGTAAAAAAATATCCTAATGGATTTGTGGCAGTAAAAAATTTCAATTTAGAGATTGAAGATAAAGAATTCATTATTTTCGTAGGTCCTTCAGGTTGTGGTAAGTCTACAACTCTTAGAATGATTGCAGGTCTTGAAGATATTTCTAACGGTGAACTTTACATTGATGACAAGCTTTGTAACACTGTTTCACCTAAGGATAGAGATATTGCAATGGTTTTCCAGAACTATGCTCTTTATCCACATATGACAGTATATGATAATATGGCTTTCGCCCTCAAACTTAGAAAAGTGCCAAAGGACGAAATCGACAAAAAAGTAAGAGAAGCTGCTAAAATCCTTGATTTGGAACATTTATTAGACAGAAAGCCAAAGGCTCTTTCCGGTGGTCAGCGTCAGAGAGTTGCTATGGGTCGTGCCATTGTACGTTCTCCAAAGGTTTTCCTTATGGACGAACCTCTTTCTAACTTGGATGCTAAGTTAAGAGTTCAGATGCGTTCTGAAATTTCTAAACTTCACCATAAATTACAGACAACATTTATCTACGTTACTCATGACCAGACAGAGGCTATGACTTTAGGTACTAGAATTGTTGTTCTTAAAGATGGTGTTATTCAGCAGGTTGATACTCCTCAGAATCTTTACAATGCACCGGATAATCTTTTCGTAGCTGGTTTCATTGGTTCACCACAGATGAACTTTATTGATGCTACTATTTCAAAAGATGACAAGGGTGTATATGCAAACTTCGGTGAATATAGCTTTAAACTTCCAGAATCTAAGGCTAAGGCTCTTACTGAAGGCGATTATATCGGCAAGACAGTTATCCTCGGTATCAGACCGGAAGATATTCACAATGAAGATATTTTCCTTAATACTTCTCCAGAAAGTATTGTTGATGCAGAAGTTGAAGTTACAGAACTTCTTGGTGCAGAACTTAACCTCTATACATTCGTTGGCGGACAGAATGTTACAGCAAGAGTTAATGCAAGAACAAATGCTAAGATTGGCGATAAGTTAAAGCTTGCATTTGACCTTAACAGAATGCACTTCTTCGATAAGGAAACAGAACAGAATATTTGCCACTAATTTATAGTACATAATATTGAATTTTATGGTGCAGATGACTTAGGTTGTCTGCACTTTTTAGTTAATCGGAAAAATAAATCTGGAGGCTTGTTCTGAATATTTTAACTCCAGTTTAATATTGCAACTGATTTTTATGTTATACTTTTACTGGAGAGGTGGTTGCTATGACAATAAAAAAGAGGTTGTTTTTATCTAATTTGATGATGATAGTTGTGCCTGTAGTTATTGCTACAGTTGTTGGCTTAGGCTGTATAGGTTTAGTGCTTAGTGTAGTAAAAAGTGGTACAAATTTTGGTTTGGATAGTGATAGTGAATTTTATTGGGCAAGTCAAGGAGCTGTTGAATTAGCGGAACATTATATAAAGGACAATTCTCCACAGAAGAAGGCTACACTTGAAGATGTGCTGAATACCGGAGTTATGGCTATTGAAATACAGGAAAATGGAAATAGCATATATACCTATGGCAAAACAATGGCAGACGACAAAAATATTATAAAATCAGCACAGCTTTTAAATAGTGACGGCATTGTAGTTACGTCACAGGGCAGAGGGGTTTTCAGAAAGACAGAAACATATAATGGAAGAAATTATGATATTTACGTAATGGGAACACAGCATATTACCACCAGTAAGAGTTTGAAAATGATAGGCGTATTTTCACTATTAGCCATTATATTGTCAGTAATTATAGCCATTTTAATTACAAATAGAATATTGACAAAGTATGTGTTTAAGAAAGTTGAAAATCCTTTAAATTTACTTGTATATGGGGTAAATGAAATAGGAAAAGGAAATCTTGATTACAGTGTTACTTATACAGAAAATGATGAGTTTAAGACAGTTTTTGAGGCTTTTAATGAAATGACAAAAAGACTGAAAGACTCTGTTGAACAGACTAAGAAAAATGAAGAAAGTCGAAAAGAGCTTATGGCTGGAATATCCCACGACATTCGTTCCCCACTTACTTCTATAAAAGCCTATGTAGAGGGGCTTTTAGACGGTATAGCAAAGACAGAAGAAATCAGGCTTAATTATTTAAGAATAATAAAGAAAAAGGCTGAGGATATAGAAAGGTTAGTATCTCAGATATTTACATTTTCTAAACTGGATTTAGACGAATACCCAATGAAAGTAGAAATGGTAGCACTAGATAAAGAGATTGAAAACATTGTAGAAAACTACAGTGAAGAATATAGGGAAAAGGGTCTTGAAATATCTGTAGGTAACCTTAATAAATGCGTTGCTGAAATTGATAGAGAGCAGTTTTTAAGAGTAATGCTTAATATTATAGACAATAGCTTAAAATACAAAAATAAAGAAGTTGGACATTTGTGTATAGAACTTGAAAAAAATGAGAATAGCTGTACAATAAAAATGGCAGATGATGGTATAGGAGTAACACAATCCTCATTACATAAACTTTTTGATGTTTTTTATAGAACCGACAATGCCAGAGAAAATCCTTCCGGTGGAAGTGGATTGGGGCTTGCTATAACAGCGAAAATAATTGAAAGATTAAATGGTTCTATAAGGGCTGAAAATAGAGAAAATGGGGGACTTACTATTATTATAACTTTGCCTAGAAAGGGTGTATGCCTGTGAAAATACTTATTATAGAAGATGACAGAGATATTGCCTCTATTGAAAGTGATTATCTTGTAGCCAATGGATTTGAAACAGAAATATGTTCTGACGGATTAAGTGGCTTAGAAAGTGGCTTAAGTGGGAAGTATGACCTTATACTTTTGGATATTATGCTCCCTAAAATGGACGGCTTTACAGTATGCAGAAAATTAAGGGAAAAAATAAATATTCCTATACTTATGGTAACAGCCAAAAGAGAGGATATTGATAAAATAAGAGGACTGGGTCTTGGAGCTGATGACTATATAGAAAAGCCTTTTTCTCCAAATGTTCTTGTAGCCAAAATAAAGGCGAATATTGCTCAGTATGAAAGATTGACAGAGCATAAAAAGCCTAAATCGGAAATAAGACTTGGTGAAATACTTTTAAATACAGAAACCCACAGAGTTTACGTTCAGGATAGAGAAGTGGAACTTAAAAATAAGGAATACGAGTTATTGCTTTTTTTAATGTTAAATGCTGATATAGTGTTTAGCAGAGAGATTCTCTATGAAAAGGTTTGGGGTTATGAGGCTATGGGCGACAATGCAACGGTAGCAGTTCATATTAATCGAATTAGAGAAAAAATCGAAAAAGACCCTCAAAATCCTAAATATATTGAAACAGTGTGGGGTGCAGGTTATAGATTTAAAGCAATTTAAGGAGGCTTTTATATGTGGTTAGTATTTGCTTTTGGTTCAGCCTTGTTTGCCGGACTTACTTCTATACTGGCGAAATGTGGAATAAAGAAAACAGATTCCGATGTTGCAACCGGTATTCGAACTATTATAGTTTTGTTGTTTTCTTGGTTAATGGTATTTATAGTTGGTTCGCAAAATCAGATAAGTGCCATAGACGGTAAAACACTTTTATTCCTTATACTGTCTGGACTTGCTACAGGTGCAAGTTGGTTGTGCTATTTTAAGGCTTTACAGATTGGTGATATAAACAAGGTTGTGCCTATTGATAAATCCAGTACAATAATAACAATAATACTTGCAGCCATAATTTTAGGCGAAAGCATTACATTGGTAAAAGGTGTGGCCATTGTTTTAATTGCTGTAGGTACATTTCTTATGATAGAGAAAAAGAAAAGTACAAACTCTGAAAATAAAAGCAGTTGGCTTTTGTTTGCCTTTGGTTCAGCTTTGTTTGCTGCCTTAACAGCAATACTTGGTAAAATAGGTATTTCAGGTGTTGAGTCAAATTTAGGTACAGCTATAAGAACCTTTGTTGTGCTTATAATGTCTTGGATAATGGTTTTAGTTACCGGTAAAAAAGATAAAGTAAAAGAAGTGCCTAAAAATGAACTTATATTTATATGCCTTTCAGGTATAGCAACAGGTGCAAGTTGGCTTTGCTATTATAGAGCCTTACAAGATGGCTTGGCAAGTGTAGTTGTGCCGGTAGATAAGTTAAGTATTCTTGTGACAATATTGTTCTCTTACATAGTTTTCCACGAAAAACTTTCAATAAAGTCAGCTATAGGGCTTGTGGGAATTGTAGCCGGTACTTTAATAATGATTTTATAAAAATTACGTTTAAAATCCCTTTGAGATAAAAATCTCAAAGGGATTTTTTATATTCTGTTTAAACTTTTTAAAATTTTGGTTTATACATTTGCCTTAATATATAGTCAAAGGAAAGAGGTGAATGGTATGGAGATTGATATTTTAAATTATATACAGACTCTCCGTACTCCTATTGGCGATGTGCTTATGCCTTTTATAAGTTCATTAGGTAACGGTGGTTTTGTGTGGATAGTTTTAGATATAGCCTTGATTATTATTCCCAAAACACGAAAAGCAGGTATTGTAGTAGCATTTGCAATTATTTTAGATGTTCTGCTTTGCAATGGCTTGTTAAAGCCTTTAGTAGCCAGAATACGCCCTTGTAATGTTGTTAAAAATATAAATATGTTAATTCCAATACCTAAGGATTTTTCTTTTCCGTCAGGGCATACGGCAGTAGCTTTTGCAGTAACTTCTGCATTGTGTTTTTGTAAAAATAAAATTTGGATACCGTCAGCTTTGTTGTCACTTTTAATAGCTTTTTCCAGAATGTATTTGTATGTTCATTATCCTAGTGACATTTTAGGAGGAGTACTGTTGGGGGTACTTGTTGGAAAATTGGCTTATGATTTGGGTATTAAGTTGGGCGAAAAAAAGAAAGGAAGTGTAGCAATATGATAAGAAATATTGTAAATGGATTTTGTATGGCTTTAGCAGATAGTGTACCCGGTGTTTCAGGAGGTACGGTAGCCTTCATAATGGGATTTTATGAAAATTTCATAGATGCCCTTAATAATGTTTTCGCAAGAGATAAAAACAATATGAAAAAGTCAGCTATATATTTAGGTAAAATGGGCATAGGCTGGATAATAGGAATTTTAAGCTCAATTCTTTTGCTTTCAGCACTTTTCGAAAAGAATATTTATTTTATGAGTTCATTATTTTTTGGACTTAGTTTAGGAGCAATTCCCTTTATATTGCGTTCACAATGGGAAAATATAAAAGGAAAATATATTAACATTGGTTATACAGTTTTTGGTTTCGTGCTTGTTGCCGGATTATCAATATTGAGAAATAGCATATCTTCTGGGATTACAATGGATTTTGCATCATTATCTGTTTTTCAGATAGCATATATTTTTATAGTAGGTATGCTTGCTATTACAGCAATGGTACTTCCGGGAATTTCAGGCTCAACACTTTTGCTTATTTTTGGAGTTTATTTGCCAACTATAAAGGCTGTTCACTCTCTTATGACATTTGATTTATCAGTTCTTATGGGAGTAGTTGCCTTAGGTTTAGGCGTAGTGTTTGGTATGGTTTCTTCTGTAAAACTTATTAGAATTGCCTTTAAAAAGTATACAAGCGAATGTATATATGCAATAGTAGGACTTGTGGCTGGCTCTTTGGTAGCTATAGCTTATGGACCTACAACACTTCAAAACCCACAGCCTTTGTTAGGGATTTCTAATTTTAATGTAGTAGGCTTTGTTATAGGAATAATCGTTTTAATCGTATTAGAATTATCTCCTAAATTTTGCAGAAAGGAGGTGAAATAATAAATCCCCTTTTCTCCCTGATATGTACCCTCTTTACTGGACACCCAGTAAGGAGGGTATTTTAATGCGTTATAGCTATGAGTACAAAAAAGAAT
>UQYD01000001.1 GCA_900545305.1 uncultured Eubacterium sp. | reverse complement strand
CCATAACAATAACATCTGATGCTGACAAAATAAGTTCAACAAGTCCATAAGCCTTTACTCTGGCTCTAACTCTTGAATTTTTAATTACTTCATTTCCATCGCCACCAAAATATTGATACTTGTCATCAGCCTCTTTTATAACAGTCTGGTTACCACCTCTGCCTAATGCTAAATCTAAAGCACCTCTGGCAAATTCCATATCCTCATTTATTGATGTTCCATTTATACCTATACCTATACTTAATGTAACAGGTATATTACCAATTTCAATCTTACTAATTTGTTCAACAATAGGGAATTTTGTTTCTTTCAATTCCGGAAGAAGGTCTTTGTTAAGCACAAAAATATACTTATCTTTTTCAAATTTTCGTACTATGCCTCCCATATTATTGAAATAATCATTTATTTTTCTTTCAATAATGGCCATAAGGTGAGGTAAACGTGCTTCTTCTACGTTTTCCTCAACTTCAGCATAGTTATCTATTAAGACAAAACCAACAAGAATATTACTGTCAACCTGTCCTTTTACATTAATATACGGATTTTCTATAAATTCCAAATAAAAGCAACTATTTACAGCATTTGTATACACATCATAAAATTTATCATTAATGAATAAACGCTGGTTATGCTTTAAAACATCATAGTCATTGGATAATTCAAGGACATTTTTAACTTCCTTATCTTCACCAACCCAAGTTTTAAAGGCATGATTAGATTCCAATATATCTAAATCATTATTAACTTTTATACAAGGAAATGATAAAACCATACCATCAATCATAATTGTTTACTCCTCATAAACAACAGAATTTTAGCTATATTCTGTTTATTGCCATCTTCAAATAATGAAGAATGTAAATTACTGCCAAATTATTGACAATTTATATTTTTTTACTAAATACTAAATACTTAAGTTTTTGTTCCAAAAACTTTCGTTGTCTTATCACAAAGTCTCCGCCTTTGTTCCTTTTTGACTCATCACAAAGTCCCCGCCTTTGTGATAAGTCACATTATAGCATATATATATTATTTTTGCAATCTTAAGTCACGTACAGGATAGAATCCAAGGTTTTTATAAAAAGACGTTTTTCTTTTTATCAACTTTATTGCATTTTCTATATCTTCTAAATTATTATCAATATCTACATCAACCATAAAAACATATTCCATTGGTCTTTCTTTCATTGGTCTTGATGATATTTTTGACATATTCAAATTATATACAGAAAATATTTCCATTACCTTAAACAACTCCCCTGGTTTATTAGGCGTTGAAAAAGTTAATGTACAGACCTTTGCATTTTTATTATCCATATTTGGAGTTTTTGATACTCTAACAAACTGAGTAAAATTATTCTTATTATCCTGTATACATTCCTTTAAAACTTCCAAGCCATAAAGCTCTGCTGCCCTTTTATTTCCTATACCTGCTATACACTGGTCTGACGCAGAAACCATTCTTATTGCCTCTGCCGTAGAGCTTGCTGTTGTTCTTGGAACATTTGGCAAATATTCATTCAAGAAATTTTTACATTGTGGTATTGCATGAGGATGAGAAATAACTTCTTTTATATCCTCTACCTTTGTGCCTTTTTTTGCTATTAAATTTTGGTTAATAGGCAAAATAAGCATTTCATTTATATGTAAATTTACTGAAAAAATCAATTCATCTACAGTTGCATTAACTATACCCTCTATTACATTCTCAACAGGAACAACTGCTGAATTTATTTTTCCGTCATCTACTGCGTGCAAAACTTCATAAAAATTATGATAAGGCACTGTATTTTCGCCATTAGCTAATAAAAGCGTGGCTTCCTCAGTAAAAGTCCCTTCCGGTCCTAAATAACCTACGTCCATTTAATTTTCTCCTTAACTAAAACCATTCATAAATTTGTATTTATTTTACCACATAAATGAAAAAAACACAAAATTTATTTACCATACCTATTAAATATGGTATAATAAAAGCTAATTTGGCGGAGGTGCGTATATTGAAAATTAATTCGATTAACCGAGATGAGGCTTTAAGGTATCTTGGTTATAAAGATAACATAAACATAGATAATCTAACCCCTATTTTAGATAAATGTGAAAATGAACTTTTAAAAGCTATTGAACCTAGATTTATATATAAATTTTTTCCTATTACTGAAGTAAACAATACTATTCAAGTCGAAAATACAAGTTTAGTATTAACAGGAAATTCTATTTTAAATCATTTAAAAGGCTGTTATGGTGTTATATTGCTTTCTGCCACTCTTTCAATGGGTGCAGATAAAGTTATATCTGATCATCAAATAAATGATATGACATCGGCCTTAATATTAGATAGTATGGCAAGCACAGCCATAGAACAAGTTTGTGATGCAGCCGAAAAAGAAATAAAAGAAAAAATAAACAAAGATAATTTTATGACTTGGAGATTTTCTCCCGGATATGGTGATTTACCAATAACTTTACAAAGAGAATTTGTAAGAGTAACTGATGCTGAAAAAAGAATCGGTCTTACTGTAAATGAAGGTGGTATTTTATTACCTAGAAAATCTGTTACAGCAATAATCGGTTTATCAAAAGAACCTATACCTAAACAACGTAGGGGTTGTGCATATTGCAATATGAATAAAACTTGCCAATTTAGAAAAGGAGGAACACATTGTGGATTTTAATAAATTATTAGAAAAAGACTATATATTCTTAGACGGTGCTATGGGTACTATGTTACAGGCACAAGGCTTAAAATTAGGTAGTATTCCTGAAGTTTTAAGTATAACTGAACCGGAAAAAATTATAGGTATTCACAAAGCCTATCTTGAGGCAGGTTCACAAGTTGTTTATGCCAACACTTTCGGTGCTAATTCATACAAATTAAAGGATTGCCCATACAGCCCAACAGAAATTATAAAAGCTGCTGTAAAAAACGCTAAAGAGGCTTGTAAGAACTACAACGGTCTTGTAGCTTTAGATATTGGACCTATTGGTCAGCTTTTAGAACCTACTGGCAGTCTTACTTTTGAAGAAGCCTATGATATTTTTAAAGAACAGATTGTTGCCGGTAGTGATGCTGACATTATTGTTTTTGAAACAATGACAGATATTTACGAAGTTAAGGCTGCCGTTCTTGCTGCCAGAGAAAATTCAGACAAACCTATTATTGTAACTATGACTTTTGAAGAAAACAGAAGAACATTTACAGGTTGTGATATTCCATCAATGGCAATTACATTAAATGGTCTTGGTGTTTCTGCCATAGGTTTAAACTGTTCTCTTGGTCCAAAGGAACTCTTGCCTATTATAGGCGAGCTTTCTAAATGGACTAACCTTCCTTTAGTTGTAAAGCCGAATGCCGGTTTGCCTGACCCTATTACAAACACATATGACATTACACCTGAAGAATTTGCATCATACGTAGCAGATATGTCCAATTACGGCATCAGAGTTGTTGGTGGTTGCTGTGGTACAAATCCAGAATATATAAAAGCTACAATAAAGAAATTAAGTACAATTCACCCTAAGGTAGAGAAAAAGGAACTACCATCTGCCGTTTGTTCTTCTAGTAAAACAGTAGTAATAAATCAGCCTAGAATTATTGGCGAAAGAATTAACCCTACTGGTAAAAAACGTTTTAAAGAGGCATTAAAAAACAACGACCTTGACTATATTCTTGGACAGGCTATTGAACAGGCACAAGGTGGTGCTGAAATTCTTGACGTAAATGTAGGTCTTCCAGGCATTGATGAAAAAGAAATGATGATTAAAACTGTAAAGGCATTACAAGGTGTTACAAACCTTCCATTACAGTTAGACTCAACTATTCCTGAAGTTCTTGAAGCTGCTTTAAGAGTGTATAACGGTAAGGCAATAGTAAATTCCGTAAACGGCGAAGAAGAATCATTAAAGAATGTATTACCTATTGTTAAGAAGTATGGTGCTGCTGTTGTTGGTCTTACCCTTGATAAAGACGGTATTCCTCCAAAGGCAGAAAAGAGATTTGAAATAGCAAAGAAGATAATGAACAGAGCTTTGGAAATTGGTATTCCAAAGGAAAACATCTTTATTGACTGTCTTACCCTTACAGCATCAGCTGAACAGGCTGCAGTAATGGAAACATTAAAGGCAGTAAATATGGTTAAAACTCAGTTAGGTCTTCATACTGTACTTGGTGTATCTAATATTTCATTTGGTTTACCTAACAGAGGTCTTGTAAATTGCAATTTCCTTGCAATGGCACTTCATAGTGGTCTTGATTTACCTATTATTAATCCTAATATTGATTCTATGACAGGTGCAGTAAGAGCTTACAGATTATTGGCAAACTATGATGTAAACTCTGTAGAATATATTGAGGCCTATGGTAACGATAATACACAAGCACCTAAGACAGAAAAGGTATCTGCTGAAGATTGTACCCTTGATTATGCTATTGAAAAAGGTCTTAAAGGCGATGCTAAAAGAATCACAGAAAAACTTTTAGAAGCAACTGACCCAATGGAAATTGTAAATGAAATAGTTGTTCCTGCCCTTGACAAAACCGGTGCTGATTTTGAATCAGGTAAAATCTTCTTACCTCAGCTTATTCTTTCAGCCGGTGTAGCTCAAGAAGCTTTTGAAGTAATCAAAAATCACTTAGCAAACGGTAACAATACTCCAGTTAGTAAAGGAAATATAGTTGTTGCCACAGTTAAGGGTGATGTTCACGATATAGGTAAAAACATTGTAAAGGTACTTCTTGAAAACTATGGTTATACAGTTACAGACTTAGGAAAAGATGTTGAATATCAAGCTGTAGTCGATGCCATAAAAGAACACGATTGTCAGCTTGTAGGTCTCAGTGCCCTTATGACAACTACTCTTGGTTCAATGGAAGATACAATAAAACTTATAAAAGAAAATAATCTCAACTGTAAAATAATGGTTGGTGGTGCTGTTTTAACACCAGAATATGCCGAAAAAATAGGTGCTGATTTCTATTCTAAAGATGCAAAGCAATCTGTAGATATAGCAAAACAGGTTATTGGATAAATACACAAAAAGACCTCTATTTTGAAATAAACCAAAATAGAGGTCTTTAATTATTTTATTCTCAATTCATTTTGTGGTGCTTTAAATTCTGATTTGTCAAAAGCAATTATAGCAGTAAATAAAAATCTAAAAATAAAAATACCCCATGTAAATTTTTTACCCTTGCCAAAAGAAGTAGCAAGTCTGCTACAAGAAGTAAAATCTATATAAGCAATAGCTAGTACCATTAAAATCAATATTAAAGTTGTAAAAACAGTAACAAAAATATTTTTTGTATTTGCAAACATAATAGATACAGATACTATACAAAATTGTAATATTAATAATAGCCAGTACAAATTTTTCATTTTTAGAAACTTATATTGAACATATCCATTATAAAAAGGAATAAGTGATTTCCAGCCTTTTTCACCTGCTTTTGAAAACACTCTCCAACTTACTATATATACTAACAATATCAACAATACTGACGTTAATACTTGTATCTCATTTGGTAAAGCACTTACAAACAACTGAATTATTAAATTTTCTATAAAAAACATAAAAACACCCCTTATCTTTTGTACAATTAATGATAAGAAATAAGTTCTATCATATAATTATCATCGCAGAAAACTGCATTAATTTGTCCCCCTAGTAAAAGGACATAGGAAAATATATTTATCCATAAGGCAAATACAAACAGTGTTCCAATACTTCCATAGACAATATTATATCTTGAAAAATTTGATATATAAATATTAAAAAGTTTAGATATTATCATCCAAGAACCCATTGTAAACAAAGTTCCCGGTATAAGTCTTCTAAACGGCAATTTTCTTTTAACACAGAACATATTCAGTATAATCAAAAAGACAAACATAACAAAAGCATTTAGAAAATACATAAAGAACCCAGTTAAAAAAGACGGTATACTCTGTATCAAACCAATTTTTACGATAAAATCATTTATTACGCTACCAAATGTAAATACATAAAGTGTTAAGACAATACAAGCTACGAAAATTATAACAAGCAATATGCTCTGTAATCTCATTTTAATAAACTTGTTTATTAAATCTTCGTCATAAGCCTTTTTTACGCCTCTTACCAAACCATAAAAACCTGATGATGCACTTATTAAAGCAACTATTAAACTTGTAGACAATAAGCCATAACTTGTATTTGCTCCTACTTCCTTAATGAAATTTTGCAAAATTAACTGCATTTCATCAGGTAAGGAGGCTAAAATATTAGTAAGTTCTCTATCATAAGATAAATTCAACATACCCAAAAGCGAAATCATAAATAAAATAAGAGGAAAAATAGATAATATAAGTCTGAATGCCAAAGCATCTGCTACTATATTAAGCTCATTTCTCTTAAATCTTTCAGCTACTTCTATAGCCAATTCCTTTAATCTATACAAACATAATCCCCCTAAAAAATAAAGGGTATGACAAGCGTCATACCCTAAATAAATTAAAGTTTGATATGTCTTGGAAGACCATCAACCATATATGGATAAATTTCACCCTGAATAAGTGGACGCATATAATCAAGAGCTTCCTGAGAAACACCTGTACCATCATTAATTATCCATTCCTGTGGAACAGTCTTTTCAACATTAGCAATAGCGTTTACATCATAAATGCTTGTACCCATTAAGTAAGGCTTGTTTGATAATCTCTGGAAAATACCAACCTTACCAGTTTCACCGTCAAAAGCAGCCTTAACAGCAATACCACCAACGATAAATGCTTCATTTACGTCTGTAAGAGAAGCAATATGGCTAGCACATCTTTGGATTGTACTAAATTCAATAGCTCTAGTCTTGCAACCAATTTCATTAGAAATAACATTAGCAAGAGCTGATGCTGTACCACTTAACTGCTTGTGACCAAAACTATCTACGAGCATATTTGATGATGCAGATTCGCAAACATACTTGCCATCAGCTGTCTTAACACCTTCAGATACTGCTACAACAATCTGCTTCTTAGTCTTCTGAATTTCCTGAACCTTAGCTACAAACTTGTTAATATCGAAAACTGTTTCCGGTAAGTAAATAAGGTCAACACCTTCACAATCGTCGCCCTTTGCAAGAGCTGATGCAGCTGTAAGCCAACCAGCATTTCTACCCATAATTTCAATAATATTTACAATCTTAATAGGCTGAACTAAAGCATCTCTTATAATTTCTTTCATTGTAGATGCAATGTACTTTGCAGCACTACCATAACCAGGTGTATGGTCTGTAACAGCAAGGTCATTATCAATAGTCTTTGGAACACCCATAAAAGTAATATCTGTAATGTTCTTTGCCTTTGCATATTCACTAAGCTGCTTAATTGTATCCATTGAATCATTTCCACCAATGTAGAAGAAATGCTGAATATCAAGTTTTCTTAACACTGCAATAATCTTTTCGTAAGTTTCAGGACTTTTTTCAGCTGTAGGAAGTTTGAAACGACAAGAACCTAAGAATGAAGATGGAGTTCTCTTTAATATTTCAACATCCATACTATTCTTTATGTACTCAGTCATATCAATGTATCTTTCCTCTAAAAGACCTTCGATACCATTACGCATACCATAAATTTTACCTGCTCCCAACTCCTTTGCTGTTGCAAATACACCAGCAAGGCTAGAGTTAATTACTGAAGTTGGACCACCTGACTGTCCTACTATAATATTATGTGCCATTTTAATTTCCCCTTTCGGTACATTTTCTTTACTTAATTATACCAAATTTAACAAATCATTTCAATAGTGCTTTATCAAATTTTAACATTTATTATTGCAATATATTATATTTTTTTAGTAATTACAACAATTAAACCTAAAATACACCTTTATTTTACAGTTGCTTTTACATAGCCAGGTATGTTTTCATAGCCACCTTTAACCTTTGCCATTTCATCAATAGTTACAAGCTGATAGCCCATTTCATGAAGTTTTGGAATAGCTCTTACCATAGCCTGTGCTGTAGTTGGGTGTAAATCGTGCATAAGAATTACCTGACCGTCTTTTACATTATTGATAACGTAATTATATACATAGTTGGCATCTCTGTTCTTCCAATCCAATGTATCTACATTCCAGTTAAACCAAGGAATACTTACGGCATTTCTAACAGTCTGATTTACAGAACCATATGGAGGTCTGCCTATCATCGGATAAACTCCGGCTGCTGCATAAACAGCATTTGAACATTTATTAACTTCTGTTTTTACTCCATAAGCACCTAATTTATTTAAGTTGGCATGGTCATATGTATGATTACCAATTTGACAACCTGCCTCTACAGCTTTCTTAACAAGGTCCGGACTTTGTTCTACCATCTGTCCAACAACAAAGAAAGTAGCTCTACCATTTACCTTTTTAAGTGCATCTACAATAAGTTCTGTACTGCCCTTTCTTGGACCATCATCAAATGTAAGTGCTATCATAGGCTTGTTTGGGTCAACATAATAAGTTGTAGACTCTGTAGTAGTTTCACTTGTTGTAGATACTTTTTTATTAAACTGCTCTTTTGTTGTATCAAATGTAGCAGTTTCTTCATTCATTTCTTCTGTTGGAGCCATAAGAAGTGATAAGTGTACAGTTTCGTTGGTAGAAATATAATCACTTAAATCACTATACTTTATAGCAACTGAAATATTTTCATAATTTTTAATCTTTAAATCACTTAAATCAATATTAAAATTAATATTGTCGTCATTTAACTTAAAATTCTTGTAATTATCTGAAGTAGGTTCAACATACTTTGAGTAATTATAACCCATTAAATGGGCTGCTATATCTAAATCATTATGTATATAATTCTTTGTGTAATCAGAAATATAATTTAAGTAATCTCCTGTCATAAAATCACTTAATGATGTAATTTCTTCTGGATTTTTTGTAAAGTCAGATAACTTGGAAACTGGTTTATTAAATGTTAAAGTAGATATATACATTCTCCAACATAACTTAAATCCAACAACTTCTGATAAATCTCTGACTTTTATGAAATTATATCCATTAATATTTACACCTTTGAATTTATAATCATTTTCACCATCAGTTATATTAATATCAACATATTTAGGCTTAGCATATTTTTCTCCAGTATGTGTAAGAACTGCCACATTATCTTTGTTGGTATATGCTTTTCCAACGGTAATTTTCATATCTTTTTTATTCTGTGATGTAAAGTCAACATCAAACTTGAGAGGTGTTTCCTTTAGCAAATATGCTAAATCATATATCTTCATATATTTACTTCCGTTTATATCATAAGAAGTAAATTCTATTTTTTGGCCATCAAAATTTACAACAGTATCTAATCTTTCTGCAACATCATCTTTACCAAAGACTATTGTAGAAAGAGAAAATACACTGACAATACACAATAATACAAATAAAAATCTTTTAAACATACTTATTTCCCCTTACTATTTTTTAGTTTAAAGACTACAAATATCTCTTATTATTTCCCCTGCTATTAGTAAACCGGCTGTACTAGGAACAAAACTTATACTTCCCGGTGTTGAACGTTTGTTGGTTACTTCTTCTGAAACTAAAGGTTTCAAAGGTATTTCCTTACTATAACATACTTTTAATTTCTTGATACCTCTATCCTTTAATTCCTTTCTCATTACTTTAGCTAATGGACAGACGGAAGTTTTGAATACATCTGTAATTTCCAACATTTCCGGATGAAGTTTATTTCCTGTTCCCATTGATGAAATAACTGGAATATTTAATTCCTTGGCTTTCATAATTATGGCAAGTTTAGCCGTAACAGTATCTACTGCATCAGCTACATAGTTATATTCGTCAGTCAATATATCATCAATGTTATCATATAAAACAAATTCATTTATTGTTTTAACATTACAGTCTGGGTTAATTTCCTTTATTCTGTCTGCCATAACTTGAGTTTTCATACTTCCTATTGTGGACCTAAGAGCTACAATCTGTCTATTCAAGTTTGTTTCAGCAACTGTATCATTATCAACCAGCGTTATACTTCCCACACCGGCTCTTGCTACAGCCTCTGAAATATATGAACCAACTCCTCCCACACCAAAAATTATTACATTAGCCTGTGCCAATTTTTCTACTGCTTCATTACCTATGAGCATTCTCGTTCTTTCATACCAATCCATATTTATGTCACCTCTCTTAAAGTATACCACATTTATATCCACTATGCCATTGTGAACTTTAGGCAAAAAAACACCTAGCCTTATTGAAAAAATGAGCATTTTATGGTATAATTCCCTCATCGCATATATGGGAGGTATGAATTTATGAAAATTGAAACAAAATGTATACAATCAGGTTATACTCCAAAGAACGGTGAGCCTAGGGTTTTACCTATAGTTCAAAGCACTACATACAAGTATTCAACAGCTGAACAAATGGGTGATTTGTTTGACTTAAAAGACAATGGTTTCTTTTATACAAGACTTGCAAACCCAACAGCTGATGCTGTAGAAAAGAAAATCGCTGACCTTGAAGGTGGTGTAGGTGCTATGCTTACTTCTGCTGGACAGGCTGCATCACTTATTGCCATTATGAATATTTGTCAAGCTGGCGACCACGTTGTTAGTGCTACTACTATATACGGTGGAACTTTCAATTTATTTGCCGTAACTCTTAAAAAATTTGGCATTGATGTAACTTTTGTAGACCAAACTGCCGATATTGAAGAATTACAGAAAGCATTTAAACCTAACACAAAGGCTGTTTTTGGCGAAACTCTTGCAAATCCATCTCTTGAGGTTCTTGACCTTGAAAAATTCGCAACTTTAGCCCACAATAACAATGTACCATTTATTGTTGACAACACATTCCCTACTCCTGTACTCTGTAGACCTATTGAATGGGGTGCTGATATTGTAACTCATTCAACATCAAAGTATATGGACGGTCATGCTGTTGCTTTAGGTGGCGTTATTGTAGATAGTGGTAACTTTAACTGGGCAAATGGTAAATTCCCAGAATTTACTGAGCCTGATGAATCATACCATGGTGTAGTTTATACTGAAGCATTCGGCAAAGCTGCTTTCATTACAAAAGCCAGAGTTCAAATGATGAGAGATTTAGGCTGTGCCCCTGCTCCAATGAACTGTTTCCTTCTTAATTTAGGACTTGAAACACTTTGTTTAAGAGTTGAAAGACACAGTGAAAATGCTCAAAAAGTAGCTGAATACTTAGAAGCAAATCCAAAAATTGAATGGGTAAACTATCCTGGTCTTAAAGACAACAAATACCACGAACTTGCTAAAAAGTACCTTCCAAAGGGTTGCAGTGGTGTAATTTCATTTGGTCCTAAAGGTGGCAGAGAAGGTGCTGCTAAGTTCATGAATTCACTTAAACTTGCTAATATTGTATGCCACGTTGCCGATGCTAGAACAGGTGTTCTTCACCCTGCTACATCAACTCATAGACAGCTTTCCGACCAACAGCTTATTGACTGTGGTGTAACACCTGACCTTATCAGAATGTCAGTAGGTATCGAAAATGCTGAGGATATTATTGCTGATATTCAACAGGCTCTTGACCAAATTTAATTTTTACATAAAAGTGAGTGACCACAGAGCCACTCACTTTTTTATTATTCTTGAACACTTATTTTATAGTAATTTTTCAACTTGTTATAAACCTTGCTATGAACACTATCTTTTGAGAAACCTCCACTTGCAAGGGCTTTACCAGCCTTTTGTCCCATAAGAAGTTCTATACCGTCATCAACACTATCTATAGCATAAATGTGGAATTGCTTATTCTTTACACTTTCCACTACTTCATCACTGAGAACCATATCCTTTATATTACTTCTAGGGATAATGACACCCTGTGTACCTGTTAAGCCTTTGTTTTTACATATGTTATAGAAACCCTCTATTTTATATGTTACACCACCTATAGGCTGTATTTCACCTCTTTGGTTCATACTACCTGTTACAGCTAAATCCTGTCTTATAGGTAAACCACTTAAACTAGAGAGTATGCAATAAGTTTCTGTTGATGTCGCACTATCTCCGTCAACACCGTTATAACTCTGTTCAAAACAAACTCGACAGCTAAGTGTAAGTGGGAATTTTTGAGCATATTTACCACCAAGGTAACCAATACAAACCTGAACACCTTTATCGTGAATACTTCCACTCATTTCAGCCTCTTTTTCAATATTTACAATACCGGCTTTTCCTGTGTATGTGCTGGCAGTAATTCTTGTAGGCATACCGAAAGTGTAATCGTCCATTTCCATTACACAAAGACCATTAATCTGGCCAACTTTTTCTCCTGTTGTATCAATAAGAATTTCATTTTCTTTTATCATATCAATGTACTTTTCAGCATAGATATTCACTCTTTCAATTCTCTTATTAATAGCCTTTAAAACACATTTTTCATTAATTGTATCCAAGTTATCCATATTCGCCCAAGTATTGGCTTCAATAAGAACATCACCTAAAGTACCAAAACGAGTTGTCATTTTATCCTGTCTTTCAGCTACTCTTGTTGAATATTCTACAAGCTGTCTTATTGCATTTTTATCTATAGGCTTTAAGTTTTCTTTGCTTACAAAGTTATTTACAAAAGAAACAACAGAATCTATGTTCTTTTTATTGTAATCCATTTCATAATCAAAAAGAACACACATCTTGAAAAGCTTACTGAAATCGTCATCATATTCCTTAAGCATTTCATAATAGTAAAGACTGCCAACAAGTATAACCTTTACATTTACTTCTGTAGTTTCTGGGCGAATTGCAGATACTGTTATACCACCAAGCTGGTATTCCTTCAATGGTTCAATAGTAACTGTACCGGTTTTAAGAATTTTTCTGAGGGTATCCCATGCAAAGGCATTTCCTACCATATCGGAAGCATGGAAAATAATATAACCACCATTTGCCTTGTGCATTAAACCAGATTTAATTTTCATAAAATCTGTTATAAGGTTACCATTTTCGTTTTCGTATTCTATTTCACCTACTAAATTAACATAGCTAGGATTGAAATTAGTTATAACCGGTGCACCTTGTAAATTGCTGTTGTCTACAACTACGTTAATATCATACTTAACCAAAAAGTCATCATTAATAGCCTTTTTAGAAAGCCATGGCACCATATTTGTAATTGGGTCATCACTTTCTGTATCCTCACTATTATTAAACTCATCAATATTTTCAAGTATATCTTCCTTAACACTAGCAAGATACTTCATAACGTTCTCACAGTTTACATACTTGCTCTGAAGTTTATTCATAAAACGACCAACTACCATTAAGGCAATATTGTAATCTGCATTTTCAACTTCATTTTTTGCATCGCTGTCAAAAGTTTTAAGGCTACGCATTGTACTGGCAGCAAGTTCCTGAACTTCCTCAGAACCAGAAGAAATTTTTTCTCTTGTTTCATCATCTAAGTCCTCAAAATCATCTTCATTTATCATCTTGCCATCGACTAAAGGAAGAAAATATATACCACCTGCTGGATTTTGCTTTACTCCAAAGCCATATTCCTTTGCCTTATCAGAAAGACCATTTATAACTTCATCTTTCTTCTTCTGATAGCTTTTCATTATTCTATCTTTTTCTTCCTGATATTCAAGAGCATTATAGCTTTTTGTTATTTCATATGTAAGTCTATTTATTAATTCTGCCATATCAGCTTTAAGTTCCTTACCCTTACCGGCAGGAAGGAAAAGAGCCTTTGGCACAATAGGATTGTCAAAGTTATATACATAACACATATCATCAGGAGTTTTTTCTTTGGCTGCCATTTCTCTGGCAAATTTTTCAGCAAATGAAGTTTTACCACTTCCATTTGCTCCGGCAACATAAATATTGTAGCCTTTGCTTTTTACATTAAGACCAAATTTAAGTGCTTCTTCTCCTGTTGATTGACCAATAAGACTATTATCGTCTAAAGCTTTAACTTCATCACCTAAATCTTCAATATTTGTATGACGTTTTAAAACACTATAATCTAATTCTGTAATCAAAAAATCTCCCCCTCTATTTCTTCTGGAGGCACAAGATAACACCACATAATATAGGCATCTTCCTTGTTATCATCATAGTATTCCTTGCGTACTCCACTTAATTTAAAGCCATATTTCTTGTAAATATGTAAAGCAGTTTCGTTACTTGGTCTTACTTCAAGGGTAACACCTATCATTTCCTTTTCCTTAGCTATATCAATAAGTCCTTTTACAAGTGCCTGACCTACACCCTTACCTCTATAGTCTTTATGTACAGCAATATTAGTAATATGACCCTCTGTTACAACATGCCACATACCTGCATAGCCAACGACTTTGTTATCTTCCATAGCTACAATATATATTGCTAATTTATTTTCAAGTTCTTTTTCCATAGAACCTCGGCTCCAAGGAATAGAAAAACTATCATTTTCTATTTCCATAATACCGTCAATATGTTCTCTACTTAATGGTTGAAGCTCCATTTTTCTCCTCCAGCTCACGCTCTGCCTGTGATTTTCTTAAATACATAATTTCAAACTTATTACATTCAACAGCCTTATCTGTCATTTCTAAAGCAATAGCACCTACACAAGCACTTCTCTGCATATTTGCTGATACTGGTGCTAAAGTAAATGTATCATACTGCTTTAATTTATCCATAAATACAGGCACACCATCGCCTAAAAATACAGCGTTTTCATCTATTTCAAGAACCTGTGAAATAACTTCATCAATATCCTGTGCCATATAGTCAGATACTCTTTCAAGTTTTTCTCCACAATAGTAGAGGGCAGAATAAACCTGATTTCTTCTTGCGTCCATAATAGGTACAACAAGTTTATTGGTTCCAAACATATTATATGCTAAGGCATCAAGTGTAGGTACTGGAATAACAGGTATATCTAAGCCATGAGCAAGACCCTTGGCTGTAGCTGCACCAATTCTAAGTCCAGTAAATGAACCTGGACCACAAGCACAAGCTATATAATCTATTGTACTTAAATCCAAATCCACCATATTTTTAAGATTTTCAACCATAGGCATAATAGTCTGTGAATGAGTTTTTTTATAATTAGTAGTAAATTCAGCTATTGTTTTATTTTCATCTACAAGTGCTACGCTTGCAACTAATCCTGTTGTATCAAGTGCTAAAATTTTCATTCTTCCACCTCAATTTTTCTATAGTCAAGACCTTTTGATAAATCCTTAGTAATTTTAATTGACACTGCATTTTCAGGTATAATACCCTTTATAAGTTCTGCCCATTCAATAAGGCAAACCCCATCGCCGTCAACATATTCATCAAAGCCTATATCAAACATTTCATCTTCATCGCCTATTCTGTAAACATCAAAGTGATAAAATGGTATTCTACCAGAATGATATTCATTTACAATAGTAAAAGTGGGACTTGTAATATCGTCATCAATACCAAGACCCTCTGCAAAACCTTTTGTAAATACTGTCTTTCCAACACCTAAATCGCCGTCAAGACAATATACCTGACCTACCTCTGCTTTTTGTGCCATTTCATAGGCAAAATCTCTAGTTTCTTTTTCGGAATAAACTTCTTTTATCATAGTTTTACCTCGCAATCATTAACATTAATATAATACCATATGTCAACAGCCTTTTCAATAATTAATGTATATACATAACTAAAAAATACCCTGTGAAATTCACAGGGCAAAATTTAAAACAATGTAAGCTGGTCAGTTTCTCTTAAACCGTCCAAAACACCATTTTGTTTTAATAATTCAATATTCTTTTTACCTAAACCAGATAATTTTTGAAGTTCTTCTATAGTTTCAAATTTTCCGGTTTCATTTGTCTTTGCAACTTCTTCTCTAGCTCTTATTAAATCTCTGGCAGCTGTTTCACCAAATCCCTGTAGAGTACAGAAAGGTGGTAAAAGTCTTTGTTCACCATCAACTTCAATTACTTTAAAATGAGTTGCTCTGGATTCATAAAGGTCTATTGGAGCAAACTTTAAACCTCTCAAGTAAAGTTCATAAACCATTTCCATATTAGGTGTCATATCCTGGTCTTTCTTTTCGGCTTCTTTACCTAATTTTTCAACTTCGAGAAGTTTTGCCTTTAATTTATCCATACCATGACACATTAAATCATAATCAAACTGGTCATATTTTACAGAAAATTGTGCTGCATAGAAAGCATAAGGATAGTGTATTTTATAATAACCTATTCTAACAGTATTTGTAACATAAGCTACTGCGTGTCCCTTAGGGAAAAGGTATTTAATTTTTTTACAACTATCAATATACCAGTCCGGAACACCGGCTTCTCTCATTATCTGTTCGTGGTCAGCTGAAAGACCCTTACCCTTTCTTACCTTTTCCATTATAGTAAAGGCTGTAAAGTTTTCTACACCTTTTTGAATTAAATAAGTCATAATGTCATCACGAGTTGCAATAACATCTTTAAGAGTACATATACCTTGAGCAATTAATTCACTGGCATTACCATTCCAAACGTCTGTACCATGAGAAAGACCTGAAATTCTGACAAGTTCACCAAATGTACTAGGCTTTGTTTCCATAAGCATACCACGAACGAATTTTGTACCCATTTCAGGCAAGCCTAAAGTACCGGTTTCACAACCTATTTCATCAAGGTTAATACCTAATGCCTCTGGAGAAGTAAACAAGCTGTAAGTAGCTTTGTCGTCAAGAGGTACATCTAGTGGGTCAACACCTGTAATATCTTTATACATTCTCAATATTGTAGGCACATCATGACCGAGCATATCAAGTTTTAAAAGTCGACCACTAATTCTATGGTAGTCAAAGTGAGTTGTAATAGTATCTGAATCAAATTTATCTGCCGGATGCTGAACCGGTGTAAAGTTCAATATATCGTTATCACTAGGAACAACCATAAGACCACCCGGATGCTGACCCGTTGAACGCTTAACACCTAAGCAGCCCATAGCCAATCTTTTCTTTTCAGAACTTTTTATATAACAGCCATTATGACCTTCACAATATTTTGCAATATAGCCATAAACTGTTTTTTCCTGTAATGTAGAAATTGTACCGGCCTTAAATACGAAACCCTTACCGAAAAGAGTTTCACAATACTTATGAGCTCTTGACTGGTCTTCACCGGAGAAGTTAAGGTCAATATCCGGTTCTTTATCACCATTAAAGCCTAAGAAAGTTTCAAACGGTATAGCCTGACCTTCTTTGCTTAAAGGAGTTCCACAAACAGGACAATTCTTATCTGGCAAGTCAAAACCGGAAGTACCGGCAACAGCTCTTGTTTCTTCTGAATCAAATTCAGAATATTTACACTTAGGACAAATATAATGTGGCTCTAAAGGATTAACCTCTGTAATACCTGCCATTGTAGCTGCAAATGAAGAACCTACAGAACCTCTTGAACCAACTATATATCCATGGTCATTAGAATCCTTTACAAGTTTTTGGGCAATCATATAAAGTACGGCATAACCATTACCAATAATTGAATCAAGCTCTCGTCTTAATCTTTTTTCTACAACTTCCGGAAGTGGAGAACCATATATAGACTCTGCCGTTTCCATAGAAATTCTTTCAAAATCTTCATTGGCATTTTCCATATGTGGAGGGAAAGTTTCCTTTGGAACAGGTTCAATATGTTCCATCATATCGGCTATTTTATTTGTGTTGGTAACAACAACTTCATAAGCCTTTTCTTTTCCCAAGTACTCAAATTCCTTAAGCATTTCATCAGTTGTTCTATAAAACAAAGGTGCTTGATTATCTACATCTTTGAAACCTTCCCCTGTTTGAACTATTCTTCTGAACACTTCATCTTCCGGGTCAATAAAATGTGTATCACAAGTGGCTACAACCGGCTTACCATAGGTATCGCCTAATTCTACAATTTTCTTATTTATTTCAATTAACTTGTCAACACTTTCTACGCTCTTACCACTTTTAGACTGATTATTAATCATATAGAAATTGTTGCCCAAAGGCTGAATTTCCAAATAGTCATAAAAATCAACTATTTTCTTTAAATCATCTTCCGGCCACTGTTCATATACTGCTGTATATAAATCTCCGGCTTCACAAGCTGAGCCAAAAATAAGCCCCTCTCTATACTTTATAAGTTCTGATTTAGGTATCTTAGGTCTACGCAAATAATATTTAAGGTTTGATTCTGAAACCAATTTATATAGGTTATACAAACCCTTTTGGTTTACAGCATAGATTATGATATGATAATATTTTTTAATTTTTCTCTTATCAATGTTCTTTGATGCTAATTCGTTAATATCATCTAATGATGTTATATTTTGTTCCTTTAACATAACGAGCATTTTCAAGAACAATTCTGCTGTAGCTTCGGCATCTTCAACAGCTCTATGATGATTTTCAAGCGAAACACCCAGCTTAGAACAGAGAGTATCCAACTTATAATTATTCAAATCCGGAATAAGAGTTTTTCCTAATTCTACTGTATCAATAATGGTATTTTCTATCTGTTGACCATGATTTACTGCCCATTGACGAACAAAACCAACGTCAAAGCCTGCATTGTGGGCAACAAGAACACTATCTCCACACCATTCAATAAAATCCGGAAGTTTTTCATCTTCCAATGGTGCATCTTTTACCATATCGTCAGTTATTTTAGTAAGTTTTACTATTTTTTCATCAAGTTCTCTGCAAGGATTAATAAAAGTAGAATATCTATCTATTATTTTTCCCTCTTTTACTTTTACAGCACCGATTTCTATTATTTTATCTACAGCTTTTCTAAGACCGGTAGTTTCCAAGTCAAAAACTACATAGGTATCATCAAGACTTTGGCTTTTGGCATTGGTAACAACATCACCCATATCGTTTACCATATAGCCTTCACAGCCATAGAGAACCTTAACCCCAGTTTTGTCAGCAATACCCTGTGCATCAGGGAACGCCTGTACAACGCCATGGTCAGTAATACCTATTGCCTTATGACCCCAGTACTTAGCTCTGTTTACATAAGTTTCTACTGGAGTAATAGCATCCATCATACTCATATTTGTATGAAGATGGAGTTCAACTCTTTTTTCCGGAGCTGTATCTTCTCTTACTTTTGGAGGATTTGCTGCATTAAGAGTTTTAGGTCTTAAAACCATTTCACTATTTTCGTAAGAGTCTTCTTCAAGCTTTCCAAACATCCTAATATAGCCTGTTCCCTTTTTAAGAGATATTATATTTTTAAATATTTCGTCATAGTCTTCCGGAGTTGTAAAGAATTTTACTGTAAAGGAATCATTTTTATCTGTAACATAGAATTTTACAATTACCTTGCCATTTTTAGTGACAACATTATCCTCTTGAGCAAAAATATAACCCTCAACATAAACCTCTCCACCCTTTTCCAAGGCTTCAGATACTGTAAGAGTTTTTTCTGTAATTTTATCTGTATTAACAGACCATTTACCGGTATTTTTACGTTTTTGAAATTTATTGTCATCAACTACAGGCTTCGGTCTTGGTGCTACTGTACCAATAGAATTTTCCGGAATTTCTGCTTTCTTTTCTTCTTCAGTCTTTTCAGCATTAGCCCCAACATATTTCATAGCCATATTAGTATAAAATTCCGTTGCCTTTTCGCACTTTTCGGCAAACTCTATATCGGGAACTTCCCTAAATCTAACTGGCATCTGTATATCAAGTCTGCTATTAATTAAATCTTCTATTAATTTATCAATCTTCTTATATTTCATAAGAAAGACAGCACCTTGAACTACGTCAACAATAATGCTGTCATCTTCTAATTTCCATTTTGAATTATTCAAATATGCCCCACAACAACTACTAGCAACATTAACTGCATCTACAATCTTTGGCCAGTAGTATTCCAATTTTTCGTGGGGTGTTTTATCAGGCATTGGATATTTTAAATTAATATCTATTGTGTTTAAATCCGGAAAAGCATCTGCCAGGTCTTCCCTAAAGTCTACAATACAATTTTCATCAATAAATATGTCAGAAGATAAATCTACAATCATTTTTCTTCCTTTAGTTGATATAGACAAATTATCTACCAATGTATTTTTAAGCACAGTTTTTACATTGGCTGACAATTTCAGACCATCAAATACCTTTTCAAACAAACATTCTGCCACCGTTTTTACCTCCTTTCCCCAATAATAAATGTATTCCTTTAAAAATTATAACTTATTAATTTCCTCAATTAAGGCATCTAAAAGTTCACTTTCAGGCAATTTTCTTAAAATCTCGCCCTTCTTAAATATAAGTCCATAGCCTTTGCCACCTGCTACACCTATATCAGCCTCTCTAGCTTCTCCAGGACCATTAACAGCACAGCCCATTACGGCAACCTTAATATCTTTATTTACATTTTCACAGGCCTTTTCTACCTTTTCAGCAAGACCTATTAAATCAATCTGTGTTCTACCACAAGTTGGGCAAGAAACAAACTCTACACCAAACTTCCTAAGTTCAAGAGATTTTAAAATCTGTTTTGCAACCTTTACTTCATCAGTTGTATCGCCAGTAAGTGAAACTCTAATGGTGTCGCCTATACCCATAGCCAAAATAGCACCTATACCTACAGATGATTTAATAGTACCAGACCATTTTGTACCACTTTCTGTAATACCTAAATGTAAAGGATAATCAACTTTCTGAGAAAGCTGTCTGTAACATTCTAAAGTAAATGGTACATTTGATGCCTTAATAGATATTACAATATCGTGGAAATCATATTTTTCAAGTATAGCAACATGTCCCATAGCACTTTCAACAAGACCTTCAGGAGTAACTGAACCATATTTTTCTAATATATGTTTTTCTAATGAACCTGAATTTACACCAATTCTGATTGGAATATGCTTTTCCTTTGCAGCCATTACAACAGCCTTTACTCTATCCTCGCCACCAATATTACCGGGATTAATTCTAAGCTTATCTACACCGGATTCTATAGCTTGTAAAGCCAACTTATAATCAAAGTGAATATCTGCAACAAGAGGAATATGTATCTGCTTTTTTATTTCCTTAATGGCAAGAGCTGCCTCCATATCAGGAACAGCAACTCTTATAATTTCGCAACCAGCCTTTTCAAGAGCCAAAATCTGTGCAACTGTAGCTTTTACATCTGATGTCTTTGTATTGCACATAGACTGAATAGCAATAGGATTATCTCCACCTATAGTAACATTGCCAATTTTAACTTCTCTTGTTTTTCTTCTTTCAATATAGCCCATAGTATTTTCTCCTTATACTAACTTTAAAATGTCATTAAATGCTATTATTACGCCAAGTCCCATTATAAGTACAAAACCTATTGCATGTATCATAGCTTCAACAGATTTTGGAAGTTCTCTACCTACAAAAAGTTCCACAATATAAATTATAATTCTACCTCCGTCTAATGCTGGAAGTGGAAATAAATTTATTATGCCAAGGTTCACACTTAAAAGTGCCACCATATTAAGCATAGACAAAACTACTGCCCAAATGCTAACTCTTGCAGCCTCTTGATATACTGACCCAACAGCAGTTGTTACACCTATTGGTCCAGACAATTCACTAACAGCAACAGAGCCTGTAAATAAATCAACAAAACTAAGAACCATAATTTTTACCATTGATACAAGACCCCAATAGCCTTGTGAAAAATAGGATAAAACACTACCTTTTGTAATATTTTCTCCATTATAGTTCATTACATTTATTAACGGTGCTTTGTAGTCCAACTGAAGACCTAAAGAATAGCCTTTTTCAGTTTTTTGAGCAGCTAATTCTGTATTTATTTTTTCACCGTTACGTTTAACAACTACAGAAACATAGTCATCACCATACTTTGCCTTGTAATATTCCATTTCATCACGAGTATGAATATTATGTCCAGCATAGTTTATGATTTTATCTCCTGCCTTTATACCAGCATTATAGGCCGGTGTGTTTTCAACAACAGATGTAACATTTACTGTAGAATATCCTGTACACATTGTAATAAAAACAAATGCCAAAAAAGCTAAAACAAAGTTCATAAAAGGACCTGCAAAAGAAATAGCTATTCTTTTAGGAAGTGCAACTTGATTAAAACCTAACTTTTGGCTTCCTTCTTCCACTTCATCAGCCATTTTACAGTAACCACCAATAGGAATAAGTCTGAGGGAATACGTTGTTTCCCCTTTTTTCACAGAAAAAAGCTTTGGCCCCATACCAACAGCAAATTCTTCAACAAGTACACCACTTTTTTTTGCAACTATAAAGTGACCCCATTCATGGAGTACTACAATAATACAAAGTATCAATAGTGTTAATATAATCGACAAAATATCACCTCAAAATTCGCAACAACTGTTAATTAGCATATTTTTGATGTATATTCTCTTGCCCACTTGTCAGCCTCAAGAACATCATCGAGAGTATAATCACTTATAGAAGTATATGCGTTCATAGCAGTTTCTATAAGTCTTGGTATATCTAAAAATCCTATTTCTCTATTTATAAATTTAGCAACGGCTATTTCATTAGCTCCATTCATTACTGTAGGCATAGTTCCACCGATTTTAATAGCATCATATGCCAACTGTAAACAAGGGAATTTTTCAATTCTTGGTCTTTCAAAAGTAAGGTTACTACCTTCTTCAAAAATATTGAGTTTTGGAAAACCATTAGGCACTCTCTTTGGATATGTAAGAGCATATTGAATAGGCACTTTCATATCTGGCACACCTAACTGAGCAATTACTGCACCGTCTTCATATTCCACCATTGAGTGAACTATACTCTGAGGATGAACTACAACTTGAATTTGGTCAAGTTCTACACCAAAAAGCCACTTTGCTTCTATTACTTCAAGACCCTTATTCATAAGTGTAGCAGAGTCAATAGTAATTTTCTTGCCCATAGACCAATTTGGGTGCTTTAAAGCATCATCAACTGTCACCTTAGAAACATCATCAAAAGTTCTGAAAGGTCCACCGGAAGCTGTAAGCAATATTTTCTTTATTTTATTTTCAGCATTACCCTGCAAGCACTGGAAAATAGCAGAATGTTCACTATCTACAGGATACATAGAAACATTATTTTCCTTCAATAAATTCATTACTAATTTACCAGATGTAACTAATGTTTCCTTATTTGCTAAAGCAATATTTTTGCCAGAACAAATAGCCTTTACAGTAGGTACAAGGCCAATATTACCTACAACAGAGTTGACTACTGTATCAGCTTTTTCATATGTTGCCACAGCAATAAGTCCTTCCATACCTGAAAGGACCTCTACGTTTAAATCACTTATATTTTTCTTAAATTCTAAAGCCTTATTTTTATCCATAACACAGACAACTTCCGGCTTAAATTCTCTAACCTGTTTTTCAAAAAGCTCTATTCTTGTATTGGTACTCATAGCCCAAACTTTAATACCACCAATTTCTCTTACAACGTCAAGAGTTTGTGTACCAATAGAACCTGTTGAACCTAAAATGGAAATATTTTCAGTCATTTTTATCTCCTATCTAGCTAAAATCTTTACGAAAATGTATATTATTGGGAGTGTAAACAACACACTGTCAAATCTGTCAAGCACTCCACCATGACCAGGCATAATATGACCATAGTCCTTTATTCCTGTATATCTCTTTATACTTGATGCAGCTAAATCTCCAAGCTGTCCAAAAATTGAACCTACAACACCAATTAAGCAAAATGCTGGAATAAGTTTAAGGTCAAATTTTCCTGAAAGCCAACAATATAAACCACATAATATAGCAGCTGAAATCATACCACCAATACTACCCTCAATAGACTTATGAGGACTTAAAGCTGGTGCTAATTTATGCTTACCTATTTTTCTACCTACAAGATATGCTCCAGTATCACTACCCCATGCACACATAAAAGGTAACCAAACAAGAGCAAAATGCTCAGCTCTTATTTGGTATGCACATGACATAAGCATACCTACATAAGCAAAACCAAAAATTGTTACAGCACCATCAATAACATTATTTGTCCTATGCAAGAAAATAAGACACATTAAAATTAAAAGGGTTATAGCCATAAAAAACATTTCAAAATATGTAATGCTAAGCCCCTTATCTATAAAGGCTATATACATTATTTCCATAACAAAACCCAATAAGTGAACGGGTTTTAATTTTTTAGAAACAGCTTTATAAAGCTCATACATACCTATACATGCCACAAGACCTATTGCTATTTTAAACCACAGACCACCTGCAATTACAACAGCTAACAAAACAGGTATGGCAACTACTGATGAAATAACTCTTTTAGTCATAATTATCCCTCTTTTCTGCCACCAAATCTACGGTCCCTTGTCTGATATGCCTTTATTGCATCTTTTAAATCTTCAACATTGAAATCTGGCCAAAGTTTATCTGTAATATAATATTCAGAATACGCTGACTGCCACATAAGGAAGTTGCTTGTTCTAAATTCGCCACTTGTTCTAATAATAAGCTCTGGGTCTGGAATACCAGCTGTATCAAGATTATCAGAAATCATTTGGTCATTAATATCTTCCGGCTGTATTTTTCCAGCCTTTACATCTTCTGCAATCTTAGTTACAGCTCTGCGAATTTCATCACGTCCACCGTAATTTATAGCTATAGTCAAAGTCATACCCGGTCTGTCTTTTGACTGCTCCTTTAATTTTTCAATATCAGCCTGTAAATCCGGTGATAAAGCAGTCAAATCACCTGCTGAACGAATTTTGAGAATACTATTTTTATCACTAAAGAATCTGTTGATATATTCTCTTAAAAGACCCATAATACTGTCAACTTCGTCTTTACTTCTTTTCCAATTTTCTGTAGAAAAGGCATAAACAGTAATATACTCTACGCCAAGACCTTCGGCTTCTTTTGTTAATTTATCGAGAGCCTGTGCTCCCTGTCTGTGACCCATTGCACGAGGCAAAAATCTTTTCTTTGCCCATCGTCCATTTCCGTCCATTATTATTCCTATATGCTTTGGTACTTCTCTACCCATGGGTTACTCCTCATTTCTGGTAATTAGTTTTAAATAAGCCTGACCTCCGAAGATGCCAGACTTATTAATAAAAACCTAAATTAAATTGACATTATTTCCTTGTTCTTAGATTCAACAAGCTTATCAATTTCAGCAATATTGCTATCCGTAAGCTTCTGAATTTCTTCCTCTAAGTTTTTGAGAGTATCTTCTGTAATTTCGTTAGCCTTTTCAGCCTTCTTAACAGCATCCATAGCATCTCTTCTGATGTTTCTAATAGCTACCTTAGAGTCTTCGCCCTTCTTCTTTACATCCTTTGTAAGTTCCTTACGTCTTTCTTCTGTAAGTTCAGGGAAAATAAGACGGATAACCTTACCATCATTGTTAGGATTGATACCAATATCAGACATATTAATAGCCTTTTCAATTTCCTTTAAAATTGTAGAATCAAAAGGTGAAATTGCAATAATTCTAGCTTCTGGAGTAGAAACACTAGCAACCTGATTGATAGGTACTTCAGCACCATAATATTCAACAGTTACCTTATCTAAAACGTGAGGGTTAGCTCTACCTGCTCTGATTGTAAGTAATTCACTATTTAAGTTACTTACACTCTTTTTCATCTTTTCTTCAAATACTTTAGTCTGTTCTGACATAAAAACCTCCAAAATAAATAATAATTATACTGTTACTGTTGTACCAATTTTCTCGCCATTAGCAGCTCTGATAACGCTCTTTTCTTCGGCAAGACCAAAAATAACAACAGGAATTTTCTGTTCATAGCAAAGATTTGCTGCTGCAATATCAATTACTTTTAAGTTTTTCTCTACAATATCCTTACATGGAATTTCATCAAACTTAACTGCATTAGGATTTACAGCTGGGTCGCTATCGTAAACACCATCAATAGCCTTTGCAAAAAGGATTGCATCAGCCTCAAGTTCAGACGCTCTTAAAGCTGTAACTGTATCAGTAGAGAAGAATGGATGACCAATACCACCTGCAAAAATAAGAACCTTACCTTCGCCTAAGAGCTTATTAGCCAAATCCTTTGAGAACTGCTGTGTCATTGTTCCTACTGGGAAAGGAGTCATTACAACAGCCTCAACGCCCTTCTGTCTGCAAGAATCTGCAAGATACATAGCGTTCATAACAGTTGCAAGCATACCAATCTGGTCAGCCTTAACTCTATCCATAGCCGGATTAGCACTTCTGCCTCTCCAGAAGTTACCTCCACCTACTACAAGAGTAACCTGTGTACCCTGTGAAATTACTTCCTTAATCTGGTCAATAATACCAAAAATAGTTTCATTATCAAAATTTTTATCTGTATTGCCTGCAAGGGCTTCGCCACTTAATTTAAGTACTACTCGTTTGTACATAACACACTCTCCTTCCGTTTATTTTAGTTTATCATATTTTTTGTCGTTTGACTACTATTTTTTATAAAATCTTTATGAAATCAAATTTTATATAATATGCAAAGTTATGAAGTTAAGTTAAATTTTGTTGTATATAAATTTTTAAGCTGTCAATAATATTTTCAGGAGGTGTTATAATGAACAAAAATGAAAAAAAAGAAAGCAGAGGATTTTTTACAGCTATTTATACTGTAGCAGCCATTTTCCTAATTATGGCTTTTGCTTTTTCTGTTCTAAAAGTCAGTAATCATCCACAGGAAAATGCCAACAATGACATTGTTGAAGATAGTGCCCCTGTTGATAAATCAAATGTTGCCCCACTTACTACAACTGAAGCTACAACCCTAGAAGAAACTACAACAGAAACTACAACAAAGCATATGGATGTTGTTCAGCCAAAAACAGCAGCTATTTTTGATGATACTCAAGAAATGGAGTATCCTATTGCAGATGCTAAAATTTTAATGGATTACAGTACAGAAACTGCTGTGTATGACAACACACTTGACCAGTACAGAACTAATGATTCTATTGCATTTGCTGCAACTTTAGGTGAAAATGTTGTAGCAGCTTTTGACGGAGTTGTAACATCAGTAGATAAAGACGATATTAACGGAACAACTGTAACGATTGACAATGGTAACGGCTGGAGCACTACATACAGCCAGCTTAAGGACAACCTTCAGGTTGCTCAGGGGCAGACTGTATACAAAGGCGACATTATCGGAATTGTGGCAGAACCTACAAAGTACAGCACAAATCTTGGACCACATTTGGATTTTGCTGTTTTTAAAGATGATGAAAGTGTAGACCCAAAAACTGTATTAGCATCAGCAGAAGATTAACATATAATTCCTATAGGATATAACAAAATATTACAGATATATTCGGTTTCTAAAAACAGAGTGGCCTAAAAACACTCTGTTTTTTTGTTATTTTTGCCAAAAAAACTGTAATTTATATAAAATTTTAAATATAATAAAATTTATACTTGATAATTTTTTCATTTTATATTACAATGTAATCAAAGTAAGGAAACTTACAAATAATTTAAGGAGGTGCTTTCAATGGCTTATAAGATTTCTGATGATTGCATTAGCTGTGGTGCTTGTGCAAACGAGTGTCCTGTTACTGCTATTTCTGAAGGTGATGGTAAGTATGTTATCGACGCTGATACTTGTATCGAATGTGGTGCTTGCGCTGGTGTATGTCCAGTAGGCGCTCCTGCAGCTGAATAATATATTTTTTGATATGATTTTTTAAATCGTATACCATTTCATTTACAATAAAAGAGACCTGATTTTCAGGTCTTTTTTATTTTCTATTAAATTTATCTATCTTACAAGTTCCATATCATCATTTAAAACTTTTATTCTACTAAAATCTCTTGAATTTACCTTTATTGTTACCTTATAGCTATATTCCTTATGGTAGAATTTTTTGTTTTTAAATTCTTCCATATATTTACCAAAACTATTGTTATCATCGCCTATGTTTTCACAGTCTACATCAACTAGATTAATTAGATTGGGTGATTTTTGAGAATCAACAACTAAATATTTATTATTTGTTATAGTTGGTACAACCTTTGTATAGCCATAGCTTTCAACATCAAATACAAGTGTATTGTCTTCAACAGAATCGTCTTTTTCGATTTTATAATCTGAAAAGTCTATGTATATATCACTATTTTTCTCTGGAACATTCATTGTAACACTGTTAAAGAGGTAATTTTCTTTTAAAGGTTCCGTTTTTATATCTTTAAATTCCTGAATAGTCACTCCACAACCTATGCCAACAATAAATAGCCCCAAGACAAAAGCCCCTAATAATATTGCTAATATTCTTTTACTGGACATCTTTATTTCCTCCCTTATCGAATATTTTTATTCCATAAACACACCTCAAAACAAACAATGTAGCTGCTATTCCACTTATATTAACACCTAAAGCTATTAATGTAAGTCCTACTGTAGGATATGACATAATACTAAGTACAAAACCTATGCCCATTCCTACTATAGAACAACAAAGCCCAAACACAAAAGGAATAAAGATAAAAATAAGTCCTATTTTAACACACAACATAATAATTTTACCCATAAGTTTTGTAAAATTACAATTAACATTTTTATGAATTTTAACACTCTTTGTTTTTTCTTCTTTTACACTACATTCTTTGTCATTATCTTCAATATATCCGTTGAGATGGTTTGATATAAAAGTTCCTAATACAGATACTATTAAGCTAACACAGAAACAAAAATATACAATTTTTAAAAGTATATTTACTATGCCAATATTGAACATACCTTTTATTATGTTCAACACAAAACTTCCAAACATACAAGCTATAAACAAAGCAACTGACAAAATTCCAATCTTCATTAAGAAAATTAAAATTTTAGATGGTTTTTCATTTAAAATATAGTTAGAAATCCCTTTTATATATTCTCTAACTCTCTGGAAAAATGTTTTAGCTGCATCTACTCCTGTATCTATTGCCTCTGTAATTTTTTCAGTTTCAATATTCTTTTTGTTATAAGCTGAATTAATATTATAGGCATCTAATATTTCATCAACAAAGTCATCTAAATTGCCAAAATTTTTAATTGCATCTTCTTCTGACTGTCCTTCTTGAACTTTCATATCAATATGCTGAGAATATTCGTTTAGCACCTCATTTTTTTCTTCCTCTTTAAGTATTGAAAGTCTTTTATCTAAAAAATTTAAAAATTCTTTTTTAGTCTTCATTCTTTATACCCTCCTCTATAAATTTATTTATTTGTCCCGAAAAGTAAAGCCACTCTTTTTCTAATTCTCTTACGTATGTTATTCCACTTACTGTAATGTGGTAATACTTTCTAGGTGGTCCTTCTGTTGATTCCTTTAAATAAGTTTCAAAATATTTTTCATTTGTTAATCTTTTTAACAATGGATAAATTGTACCTTCATTTACATCAACAATTTTAGAAACTTCTGAAACCAATTCATATCCATACATATCCTTGTCGTGAACAAGCAAAAGAACCAACAGCTCTAATACACCTTTTTTAAACTGTACGTTCAAATTATCACCTCCGGTTGACTATTATATTACACCCACTACTATGTAATGTCAAGTACTGTTTTTAATTTAGTATTAAATTTTATTTTAAACGTAAAAAAGACAGCTGTACAAAAGCTATACAACTGTCTTAGTAAAAATATTTATTTTATTCGTAATCTACTACATCAATCCAATTTAAAAGAAATTCTCTTTCTTCTTCATTCCCTTTTACTGATTGTGATGCTGCAACAATAGGTAACCACTGCTGTACATACTGCTTTGCTGTATCTGTTTTCTTACAGAACATATTCAAATACATTTCTGCAGCTTCTTTATCACCCTTTAAAGAGAATAAAAGATATGTTCTGGCAACATCAGCACTGGCATTACCCTGTGTAGCATGTGACCAGTCAAGCACATAATAATCACCAGCAGGTGTAATTATAATATTACTTGGATTAAAATCTCCATGGCAAACCTTATTATGCTTAGGCATTCCTTCAAGTCTTGTATGAAGTTCATATCTTGTTGTTGCATCTAAATTTGTTTCATCAATTTTTCTACTCATTTTATCTTTTAATTTATTTAAAAGAGGTGAACGCTTAGAATGTATTTCAATTTGAATATCAACAAACTTTTCCATATACATTTCAAGATTTTTTCTGTCATTTTCTATAATTTCTGCAAGAGTCTTTCCCTCTATATAATCTAAGACTATTGCCCACTTGCCATCAATTTTCTTTACTTCTTCAAGCTGTGGAATTTTTAATCCAGTTTCTTCAACTCTTGCCTGATTAAGTGCTTCATTCAAAATATCAGACTTTGAAAAATCAGTATCGAATTCCTTTACTACAAACTTTCCTGATTTGTATATTCTCTTATTAGTTCTCTCAATCAATATTTTCTCTATTTCCATAAAAACTACCTCCTCTTAACTTCCTACTTTCCGTAATATGCTTTAAGGTACATTTCCTTTATTTCTTTCATTAATGGATAACGAGGATTTGCTCCTGTACACTGGTCATCAAAGGCCTGCTCTACCATATCATCAAGAGTATCAAGGAAGTATTTTTCATCTACCCCATAATCCTTAATAGTCTTTTTGATACCAACTTTAGACTTTAATTCCTCTATTGCATCTATAAATTTATCAAGTGTATCTTCATCTGTTTTTCCTACTATACCACAGAAATTAGCACATTCAACATATCTTTCAAGTGTATGAGGATATTCATACTGAGGGAATGTTCCCATCTTAGGAGGTACTGGATTTGCATTGTATCTCATAACTTCAGTAATAAGAAGTGCATTAGCTACACCATGTGGAAGATGATGGAATGCTCCCAATTTATGAGCCATTGAGTGGCAAACACCTAAGAAAGCATTTGCAAAAGCCATACCTGCAAGAGTAGATGCATTAGCCATTTCTTCTCTCGCCTTCATATCCTTACCACCATTTTCATAAGCAGATGGAAGATACTTAAATATAAGTTTCATAGCCTTTAAAGCAAGTCCGTCTGTGTAATCTGTAGCCATAACTGATGCATATGCTTCAAGGGCGTGAGTTAATGCATCAATACCACTTGCACTTGTAAGACCCTTTGGCTGGTCTTTCATATTATCTGCATCAATAATCGCCATATTAGGTAAAAGTTCATAATCAGCAAGAGGATACTTTGTACCAGTTTTTTCATCAGTAATAACAGCAAAAGGAGTAACTTCTGAACCAGTACCTGATGATGTAGGAACTGCTACAAAATAAGCCTTTTCGCCCATTTTAGGGAATGTATATATTCTCTTTCTTATATCCTGAAATCTCATTGCCATATCAAGGAAATCAGCTTCTGGGTGTTCATAAAGAACCCACATAATTTTACCTGCATCCATTGCTGAACCACCACCTAATGCAATAATTACATCAGGTTCAAAAGATTTCATAGCCTCTGCACCAGCTTTAGCACAAGCCAAATTAGGGTCAGGAGCAACATCATAGAAACAAGTATATACAATACCTAATTCATCAAGTTTATCAGTAATTGGCTTAGTATATCCATTCTTATATAAGAAGCTGTCTGTTACAATAAATGCCTTTTTCTTATTCATTACTGTACCTAATTCATCAAGAGCAACTGGTAAACAGCCTTTCTTAAAGTATACCTTTTCAGGTGCTCTGAACCAAAGCATATTTTCTCTCCTCTCTGCAACGGTTTTAATATTCAACAAATGCTTTATTCCAACATTTTCAGATACTGAGTTGCCACCCCAAGAGCCACAACCAAGTGTAAGAGAAGGTGTAAGTTTGAAGTTATATAAATCGCCAATGCCACCATGTGAAGAAGGTGTATTAACAAGAATACGGCAAGTCTTCATAGCCTCTGCGTGTTTAGCCATTTTTTCTTTTTCAGCTGTATTTATATAGAGTGATGAAGTGTGACCATAGCCACCGTCTGCTACAAGCTGTTTTGCCTTTTCAATAGCTTCATCAAAATCTGCTGCCCTGTACATAGCAAGAACAGGAGAAAGTTTTTCGTGAGCAAATTCTTCTGAAATATCTACAGATTCAACCTCACCAATTAAAATCTTTGTACTTTCAGGTACTTCTACCCCTGACAATTTTGCAATAGTATAAGCACTCTGACCTACTATCTTTGCATTTAAAGCACCATTAATAATAATAGTCTTTCTTACCTTATCAAGTTCATCGCCTTTGAGGAAATAACAACCTCTACGAGCAAATTCAGATTTTACATCATCGTATATATCCCCTACTACTGTAACTGACTGCTCTGATGCACAAATCATACCATTATCAAAAGTCTTAGAATGTATAATTGAGTTTACTGCAAGAGTAACATCGGCTGTGTCATCAATAATAACAGGTGTGTTACCAGCACCTACGCCTAAAGCCGGCTTACCTGATGAATAAGCAGCCTTAACCATACCAGGACCACCTGTTGCAAGAATTATATCAGCATTTTTCATTACTTCATTAGTAAGTTCCAAAGATGGCACATCAATCCAACCAATTATACCCTCTGGAGCACCTGCCTTAACAGCTGCTTCAAGTACAACCTTAGCAGCAGCAATAGTACTTTCCTTTGCTCTTGGATGTGGACTGATTATAATTGCATTTCTTGTCTTTAAAGAAATAAGGGTCTTAAAAATTGCTGTTGAAGTAGGATTAGTTGTTGGAATAACAGCTGCAATAAGACCTATTGGCTCTGCAATCTTTTTAATTCCAAAAGCTGTATCCTCCTCTATTACACCACAAGTTTTTGAATTTCTATAAGCATTATAAATATACTCTGAAGCATAGTGGTTTTTAATAACCTTATCTTCTACAATACCCATACCAGTTTCTTCAACTGCCATTTTTGCAAGGGGTATTCTCATTTTGTTAGCTGCAATGGCAGCCTCGAAAAATATTTTATCAACCTGTTCTTGACTATAAGTAGAAAAAATTTCCTGTGCCTTTTTCATAGCTTTCATTTTAGCTAAAAGTGCATCTACGTTATCAATAACAGGTGTTACTATTTCTTTGTTTTCCATTAAAATCCTCTCTTTCATTTATTCAATACAATTATTCAAAATAAGGGAATCAATTTCTTTAAAAATAGCCCTAAAAGATTGTTAATTAATTATCAATCTCTATATTAGTATACCATAATATTCCTTATTTGCAAGTATAAATTTTAATCTTAATGTAAAAATATGAAAATTTTATTGTAAAATGTATTATATTGGCATATTAAGGCCCCTAAAATCCAATACATATAAAATATATTTTATCTCAACAGAAAACATTAATACAATTATTTGTTGCTTAACATACAAGTTTCACTAATAAAAAAAAAGAGGCTATTGCCCCTTTTTAATTTATATTACATTCATCTGTTCTATTTTCGGCTTTTCTCTTAGCCTCTTTTTCAACATTCATATTTTCTTTTAAACGTCTTGCATCAATTTCATTTGCAACATCGTCCCAAGTAAGTCCTCTTTCTGTCATAAGAACTTCAACGTGGAAAAGCAAATCGCAAATTTCTGCAACTGTTTCAGTATTGTTATTATCCTTTGCTGCAATAATAACCTCTGTAGCTTCCTCGCCAACCTTCTTTAAAATTTTATCTACGCCCTTAGAAAAAAGGTAGCTAGTATATGAACCCTCCTGAGGATTAGCCTTTCTATTTTTAATTACATCTAATTCTGTTACTAATGACTTACCTATATCAGACATTATTCTTCTCCTCCTTTAAAATCTTCAACTTTTCTATAAAAACAAGAACGGTTTCCTGTATGACAGGCAGCACCAATCTGGTCAATAAGTAAAAGTATTGTATCGCAATCGCAATCATATCTTATTTCTTTTACATACTGAAAATGACCAGAAGTTTCGCCCTTTACCCAAAGACTCTGACGAGAACGGCTAAAATATGTACCCTTACCTGTTTTAACTGTAAGGTCAAAAGCCTCTTGATTCATATATGCAAGCATTAAAACTTCGCCTGTTTTATAGTCTTGAGCAATAGCCGGAATAAGACCGTCACTATTAAATTTAAGTTTTAAATCCATAATATATACTCCTATTTTAATCTTACAGGAATACCCTTTTTATCAAGATATTTCTTTAATTCAATTATTTCCATTTCTCTAAAGTGGAAAAGACTGGCAGCCAAAGCAGCCTCTGCACCACCATCTGTAAGTGCTTCAGCAAAATGGTCCATTGTACCTGCACCACCAGAGGCAATAACCGGTATCTGAACAGCACTACTTACAGCCTTTGTAAGTTCAATATCATATCCAGCCTTTGTACCGTCACAATCCATACTTGTGAGCAATATTTCGCCAGCACCTCTGCGTTCAGCTTCTATAGCCCATTCAACAGCATCTTTACCAGTGTTTACACGTCCACCGTTTAAGTAAACATCAAATCCACCATTTTCACGTCTTTTGGCATCAATAGCAACTACCACACATTGATTACCAAATCTTTCGGCAGCCTCATTTATAAGTTCTGGTCTCTTTAAAGCTGCTGAGTTGACAGCAATTTTATCAGCACCAGCACTGAGAATTTTTCTAAAATCATCTATTGTACGAATACCACCACCAACTGTCAATGGTATAAACACCTGTTCGGCAGTCTTTGATACTACATCAAGCATAATACTTCTGTCATCAGATGATGCTGTAATATCAAGAAATACAATTTCATCAGCAAGAGATTGATTGTAAAAAGATGCTATCTCTACAGGGTCACCTGCGTCTTTTAAATTAACAAAATTTACACCCTTTACTACTCTGCCGTTATTAACATCCAAGCAAGGAATAATTCTTTTTGTATGCATAACTATTCACCTTTTTTAAACTTACTTAAAACCTGTTTTAAATCTAAAGCACCATTGTAAAGTGCCTTACCAATGATAACACCAGCTGAACCAATGCTTTCAACATTTTCTAAGTCTTCCATTTTTGAAACACCACCAGATGCAATAACATCAAGTCCAGTTTTGTCAATTAAATCCTTTGTAGCCTCAATATTAGGTCCACTCATCATACCGTCTTTTGAAATATCAGTATAGATAACAGTTTTTACGCCATATTCTTTCATTTTAAGGCATAAATCAACTGCTGAAATGTCGCTTACTTCTTCCCAACCGGAAATAGCAACCATACCATTTTTAGCATCAACACCAACGGCAATCTTATCACCAAATTTTTCAACAGCTTCTTTTACAAGCTCTGGATTTTTAACTGCTGCTGTACCAATAATAACTCTTGAAGCACCGGCATTTATTCTATCCTCAACATCTTGTATAGTTCTAACGCCACCACCGGTCTGAACAGGAATATTATACTTTTCAGTTACATCTTTTATTATTCCAGTTATAAAACTTTTACCATATCTTGCACCGTCAAGGTCGACAATATGAATATATTCTGCTCCTGCGTCAACCCAATCTTTTGCAGCATCAGCTGGAATATCATTAAAAACTGTAACGTCATCAAACTTACCTTGACTAAGTCTAACAGCCTTTCCGTCTATAATATCTATTGCTGGATAAATTATCATATTATATTCCTCCAAAGTTCTTCAAAATCTGTAAGCCTACATCTCCACTCTTTTCTGGGTGGAACTGTAAAGCGAAAATATTATCTTTCTGAACAGCAACCTGAATTTCTTTGCCATAAAAAGTAGTAGCAGAAACAACAGGAGCATCTGTTTCAAGATAATAAGAGTGAACAAAGTAAACGTAAGGACTTTCTCCAGTATTTTCAAAAAGAGGAGCTCTCATTTTAACATTCAAATTGTTCCAACCAATATGAGGTTTCTTTACATTATCAGGCAAAAGCTGAATTGTACCGGGAATTAAGCCCAATCCCTTATGTTCGCCATATTCATAGCTTTTATCAAAAACCATTTGCATACCAAGGCAAATACCAAGGAATGGCTTACCCTCATCGCATGCCTTATAAATAGCCTTGTCAAAGCCCTTTTTTCTAATTGTTTCCATTGCATCACCTATAGCACCTACACCAGGCAATACAATCTTGTCTGCTTTATTTATTTCATCTAAGTCAGAGGTAATAACTGCGTCTTGTCCTACAAACTGTAAAGCCTTCTGAACACTGCGAAGATTACCCATTCCATAATCAATTATTGCTATCATTCTAACATTCCTTTTGTAGACAATACTCCGTCTATTCTTTCATCTATACTTGTAGCCATATCCATTGCTCTACCGAAGGCTTTGAAAATGCCCTCTGCAATATGGTGGTTATTTTTACCGTCTAACACCTTAATATGTAATGTCATACCTGCATTGTCTGCAACAGCTCTAAAAAATTCTTCAACCATTTCAAGGTCAAATAATCCTAAAGCAGGTACTGTAAAGTGTGCATCAAAATTGAGATAAGCTCTACCTGAAAAATCTATGGCACAAAGCACAAGTGCCTCATCCATTGGCACAATAGCCTGTCCAAATCTTTTTATACCGGCTTTATCACCTAATGCTCTTGAAATACACTTTCCAAGAACAATGCCTACATCTTCAACTGTATGGTGACAATCTACGTCTAAGTCACCATCAGCTGTAACATCTAAATCCATAAATCCATGTTTTGATATATGAGTAAGCATATGGTCAAAGAAACCAACGCCAGTATTAATATGGTTTTCACCTGAACCGTCAATATTAAGATTCATATTTATCTTTGTTTCTTTTGTATCTCTATTTATAGTGGCAATTCTTTCCATAGCCTTAGCCTCCTATATTACATTCTGACCTTAATAGAATTTGCGTGAGCAGTAAGACCTTCTGCTTCAGCAAACTTAATTACATCTTTGCCTAAAGCCTTTAAAGCATCTTCACTAAATGAAATAATGCTTGATTTCTTAATGTAATCATCTATTGAAAGTGGAGAGAAAAATCTAGCTGTACCACCAGTAGGAAGAACGTGGTTAGGACCAGCCATATAATCTCCAAGAGGTTCTGGAGTAAAGTGACCTAAGAAAATTGCACCTGCATTCTGTATTTTTGGTAAAAGACCAAAAGGTTCTTTTATACAAACTTCCATATGTTCTGGAGCAATAGCATTACTTAATGTAGTAGCTTCATCAAAATCCTTTACAAGAATTATTGCACCATAATTGTCAAGAGATTTTTCAATGATGCCCTTTCTTTCAAGAACAGCAGTCTGCTTTTCAACTTCCTTCTGTACTTCATTGGCAAGGCTTTCGCTTGTAGTAATAAGTACAGCAGATGCAAGTTCATCATGTTCAGCCTGTGAAAGTAAATCAGCTGCAACATAAACAGGATTTGCACTTTCATCAGCTAAGATAAGGATTTCACTAGGGCCTGCAACTGAATCAATATTTACATAGCCATATACACTTCTCTTTGCAAGAGCAACAAAAATATTACCAGGGCCTACAATCTTATCTACCTTTGGAATACTTTCTGTACCAAAAGCAAGAGCAGCAACAGCCTGTGCACCACCGGCTTTATAAATCTTATGTACACCGGCAATATCAGCAGCTACAATAGTTGTTGGATTGATTTTGCCTTCTGCTGATGGAGGTGTAGTCATTATAATTTCTTCAACACCTGCTACATTAGCTGGCATAATATTCATAAGTACACTAGATGGATATGCTGCCTTACCACCTGGAACATATACACCTACTCTTGCAAGTGGGCGAATAAGCTGACCTAACATTTCGCCATTTTTACTTGGTTCAAGCCAGCTGTTCATTTTCTGCTTTTCGTGGAAAGCTCTAATTCTTTCAGCAGACTTCTTAATAACTTCTACAAGTTCAGGGTCTACCTTTGTGTAGGCTTCCTTAACTTCTTCTTCTGTTACAAGAATATTATCTGCATTTACATCAAACTTATCAAATTTCTTAGTGTATTCAAATAAAGCCTTGTCGCCATTTGCTTTAATATCAGCAATTATTGCATTAACCTTTTCCTGAACATCGCCATATTCAAGCTGTGAACGAGATAAAAGTCCTTCTATAAGTTTTTTTCCTTCTGCATCGTTATATTTTAAAATGTTAATCATTTGTTTTCACCCACCATTTTTCTAAGTCCATTTATTATATTAGCAATTCTTTCGTGTTCAAGTTTCATACTAACTCTATTTACAACCATTCTTGCTGAAATAGGACAAACATCAGCAAGAACTTCAAGACCATTAGCCTTTAATGTAGAACCAGTTTCAACAATATCTACAATTACGTCAGCCAAGCCTACAATAGGAGCAAGTTCAACAGAACCATGAAGTTTTACAATCTCAATAGTCTGGTGCTTTTTCTGATAAAAATATTCCTTTGCAATATTAGGATATTTTGTTGCAACTCTCAAATCGTTTGAGCTTTCAAGTTTTTCCTTAACATCACTATATCCTGCTACTGCAAACTTACATTTACCCATATTAAGGTCAAGAACTTCGTAAAGGTTTCTGCCTTCTTCAAGTAAAGTATCCTTACCAACAATACCTATATCTGCTGCACCATATTCAACATATGTAGGAACATCAGATGCCTTAGCCAAGAAAAACTTTAATTTTAATTCTTCATTTGTAAATATAAGTTTTCTTGAACTTTCCTTCATTTCATCACAAGTAATGCCCATTTTTTCAAGCAAATCCATTGTAATATCTGCAAGTCTGCCTTTTGCAAGGGCAAAAGTTAAGTATTCCATTATTCTGCCTCCTTGTTCAAAAGACTTTCTATGTCTATTGTCTTTTCTTCGTTATTATCTAAATCTATTTCTGTAATCTTACCATTTACGGCAACAATTTTGTTTATGTTCTTTGATGCTGCATAAGCCTTGTTTTCTTCAAGATTTTTACCTGAAAGACCGATTTCAACAGTTCTGCCGGCATTTCTTAAAGCCTCTGCATACTTAAATCCACTTACAATACTTTCATCATCAAAAACTACAAGTATATCAGCACTTTCAGTATTTTCTGTTTTAAGAACCTGCATAAGGTCATTAATCTTAACAGCAAAACCTACAGCCGGATAATCAGCTCCAAAATTCTTTACTAATTTATCGTATCTACCACCGTCAACAATAGAGAAACCTACACCTTCAGCATAACCTCTGAAAATAATACCTGTATAGTAATCCATTGAACCAATAACACCTAAGTCAAAAGAAACATACTGTTCAAAGCCAAGTTCCTTAAGTATATTGTAAATATTTTCAAGGTAATTAACTGCATCTAAAGACTTTTTATTTAAGTTCTTTTCTCTAACGCTATTAAGAACAGATAAATCACCAATGAGGAAAGGTAATTCATTAAAAATATATTTAAGGTCACCACTTATGTCTAACTGACTAACTAAATCATTTACTGCAACATAATTCTTGTCAGCAATAGATTCCTGTAACATCATTATACTTTCGCTGTCAAGCCCTGTTTCTTCAAGAACACCTTTTAAGAAATTACTATGACCTAAGTCTATTTTAAAATTCTTTACACCAGATGATAAAATAGCCTTTATTGCCATTACTAAAACTTCTACATCAGCACTTATAGAGTGTGCTCCAATAAGTTCCACACCAGCCTGTGTAAATTCATTTAACTTACCCTGATAATTTACTGTATGTCTAAATAAATTTTCAATATAGCTAAGTCTTATAGGCATTTTCTTATCTGAATATGTAGTTGCAACAATTCTTGCAATAGCTGGTGTCATATCAGAACGGAGAGTTAAAATTGAACCATCTCTATCCACAAATCTATAAAGATTTTGGTCTGAAACACTACCCTTATTATCAAAAACATCTGAATATTCAAATGTTGGACTCTTTACCGGAACGTAGCCAAAGCTTTTAAAAACTTTGCTAACATTGTTTTCTATTTTTGTTTTTAATATGCACTCAGAAGGTAAGTAGTCTTTTACGCCTTCTGGTGTATGCAATTTCTTAATTATCATATGAACTCCCTCTCATTTCACTTTAGTCTAGTAAAGTGATAAATTACTAAAATTATATCATAAATATGAAAATTGTCAATACTTCTTTATATAATATCATAAATTGTAAAAAAATTCTACTTATTTAATTAATATATATTTTTAAATTATCCGTTGAATACCCTTTTATACTTAATAAAAAAAAGTAAAGTCAAACTTTTTCACTTAACTTTACTTTTATAATTATGCAACATTTCTTTATTTTTATACTAAATACTGGCTATTGCATTAAAAATATTTAATCTTCCATAGCCAGAAATTGTATTAGGATATATGTCTTCTAATTTTTTTGTAGCAGACCTTGTAATATATTCCAAAATCGCTAAAGAATTTATATTCAGGTTATTTATTCTATTTAAACCCCATTCCAAAATTAATGCTGTTGCTCCTCCGTTTACTGCTGTAGCTATACTTGTACTGCCATCAGAAGGGGCAACAAAACTAGGCAACACTATTCCTTGCCTTGTAGGTCCTCTGCCGGAAGTTGAATAAACAGTTTTTGTAGATGGGTCAAAAGCCCCTACACACATTATATAATTTGCTGTTGACGGTACAGTTACTGTAATATATGGGTCAGGATTTAAAAACCTTGTATCTCTCTTTATAAATCCATTTGAAGGCAACCAGCTATTTACTACCCCTGTAACACCAATATTATATACCCTAATCTTCCATACCCCTTCAATAGGATTATTAAATACCAATGTTGTTCTTTGGTCACGTCCCCAAGATGCCGGCAATTCATAGTAAACCCTTACAGAAGTTAAACTAATATTAAAATTGTAAGTATTGGTAAAATTATTCCTAGTCGGTATTCTTCCTGTTTCTTCACCCAAGGGAGAGATAATACTGACTTCTATCTCGCTAAACAGGCTATTCCAAATCCATACTGGAAAACTTTTTTCATTATTTGCTACGTTAATTTCCATATCATAATAGGGCGAAGAACCTTCAAGGGTAAATGACGTGTGGTGTCCTGACAAAGCCTCATTACCAGCAGATACACTTATTCCAACCCCTATTCTTAATGCCATTTGAGATAAAATTCTCTCTATTACAGTTAATCCGTCATGGCCTCCTTGATTAGTACCTAAACCAAGTATAATAGATATTGGTTTCCTATATTCTATAGACTTTGTAACAAGATAGTCTATACCTAATACCACATCTGAGGATTCGTAGCTTTCAGTATCACTATTTAGCCCATATAAATCTAATATACTTTTCTTTGCCCTTTTTAATTTTACAACAATAAATTCACAATCAGGTGCTACTCCACTTCTGCCCCCTGCTACTTGTGCCATTCTTGTTCCATGACCTACTTCATCTGTAGTATCAGCACTTTGTTCTGTAAGTTCTTCATTTGAAAATTCAGTGCCAAAGCATACATTGTCATCATCACTGTCTATTGTCATATCCCATATATTTAATATTCTGCTTGTACCGTCTTCTCTTATAAATTCCTCATTTTTATAATCTATTCCTGTATCAACTATACCTATTATAGTATTTTGTCCTCTTAAATCTATAGGACTATCCCTAAGTCTGTATACATCTATAGCACTATTTAATTCAGCATCTGTCAATCCCATAATAATAGGTGCTCCTGCTAGTAATGCACCCTCAAAAGACCCTCTTTGACTAATAACTCTCCTGTATACATCAGCCGGAATATAGGCAACTACAAAGGAACTGTTTTTTAAATGACATACTTTTACATCTGTAATTCCAAATTCATTTTGTAGTGTAATTTCATTTTCAAGCATTACCTCATAAAATTCATCAGAATAAGGAGGTTTTTCCAATACACTCACCCCAAATGCAATATAGAAAATATATTCATTATCAGAATTAATTATTACAAAAAAATAAGGCACTGAAATTTATCCAGCACCTTATAAATTACATCAACGGAGCAATAAGTCTTAAAACTTTTCCTGCAACCTTATCAAATAAAGAAAACTTCTTACAATCCTCTAAACTTATTTTTTGACATTTTGAAAGTGTCTCCATAAAATCATTTTCAACACTATGAACAACTGAATTACCATAGAAATATACAGCATCTTCCCAATGAAGATAAAGACTTCTAAAATCCAAGTTAATTGTACCAACTACAGCCTTCATATCGTCACTAACAAACATTTTTGCATGAACAAAGCCTGGTGTATACTCATATATTTCTATACCGTTTGAAATCAGGTCCTTATAATGGGAATGTGCCAAATAATAAACATATTTTTTATCCGGAATATGTGGTGTAATTATTTTTACAGATACCCCTCTTTTTGCCACATATTTTAATGTACATACCGTATCTGAATCAAGTATAAGATAAGGTGTTACTATATGAACATATTTCTTTGAATTATTCATTATATCAATGTAGACCTGTTTTCCTATGTTTTCCTTATCTAAGGGACTGTCACCATAAGGCATTACATAGCCTTTTCTGTCATACCCAAATTCATAGGCGTGGTTATCAGGAAGTATATATTCCTGATAATTTTCTTTTTCATTTCCTGTCACATTCCACATTTGCAAAAACATCATTGTCATATTCTTTACAGCAGGACCATTGATTTTTACGCCTGTGTCTTTCCATACACCAAATCTGTATTTTACATTAATGTATTCATCGGCTAAATTAAATCCACCGGTATAACCTGTATGACCGTCTATAACAACAATTTTTCTATGGTCTCTATTATTCTGACTTGTAGATAAGAAAGGTCTAACTTGAGAAAACACCTTGCATTTTATTCCCATTTTTTCTACTTGACTAGGAAAATTATAAGGAACAAGCATTATTGAGCAAGTTCCATCATACATCAAACGAACTTCTACGCCTTCTCTTACCTTTTCCCTTAAAATATTTAATATTGAATCAAACATTACCCCTCTTTCAATAATGAAAAATTCAAGAAAAATAAACTTCTTAGCTTTTCTCAAATCTTTTTTAAGGTCTTCAAATACATCTTCTCCAAAAGGATAATATTTTGCTCCTGTTCCGTTATATATTGGATAGCCACCATAATTTTTTACATAGTGGGCCAAACCTGCTACTCTCGGATTTTCTATTTCCAACTCTTTTTTCACAAGCTCATCTTGTTCCAAAAAAGCAGATGTATCAAAATAATTTTTTTGAAGTCTTCTTGCTATTACTTTTGTACCTACCTGCAAATGTATAAACAAATAGAAAAACGCACCAAAAGCTGGTGCTAACAATATAGGAATAAGCCATGCCATTTTGAAACTTGGATCACTGTCTGAATTGTGTATATATACAACAAGCAAAACACTAACAGTAATCATTATTCCATAAAAAATACCTTTGTAGATTGTTAAATAATAATACCCAAAAAGCAACAAAGCTAACTGTAGCAAAATAAGAACAAATACAAGTCCTGTACGGCTAAATATTACTCTGAAAAAGCCACTTTTTACCTTTTTTCTCTTTTCTCCTTTCGCCAACTTTTTTTCCTCCTTTGCTTTTTAAAACATACCCCTTAAGTATATACTAAAAACACTTACATATTTTAGCATAAATCAACAAAAAAAGAAAGGACTACCTATTCAGATAGTCCCAACGGAATTATTCTTTGTCTAAGTCATCTAATAATTCGTCTTCAAGTTCTTCAATATCTTCTTCATCAATATCTAACAATGTCATAAAAGCACTCTGAACCTTATCATAATCATCATCAGATTCGATATTTGCAAGAATAGGTTCTTCATTTTCATCTTCGCTATATTCATAAATGAGAACTTCATCATTATCTTCACGAAGTAAAGCGATATACTCTTTACCTTCGATTTCTTCTACATCAAAAATTCCAAGTACAGTACATTTAAGTTCGCTACCATCATCAAGCTGTAACATCATTGTTGCGTGTTCACCACAACCACAATCTTCACCGTGTTCATGTTCGTGGTCATGTCCACAACCACAAGTATTTGTTTTTAATTCGTCCATTATATAGCCTCCTTTGCTTTTTAAATGTATTTTGATTATACCACATACTTCCAAATTAATACAATATATTTTTATGACTTAAAGAAAATTTAATAATGTATTATACTTTGCCTTCTCCATAGTAATCTAGTATACCCATATATATTGCCCAAGCTAATTTAGATTGATACTTGTCACTTTGCAATAAATCATGCTCAACGGAATTACTTAAAAACCCACATTCTACAATAACACTGGGAACAGTTATTTCTCTTAAAACGTAATAATCTTTATTGGGCTTTGCAACTCTGTCATTTTCTGTGTCTACAACTTCCTTTAACCTTGATTGAATACAAGTAGCCAGCCTTTTTCCATTTTCAGATTTTTTGTAATAGAACACCTGTGCTCCTTTTGCAGAATTTTTTGGAAAAGAATTTTGATGAACACTTACAAATAAATCTACATTTTCTCCATTTCCTATTAAAGTTCTGTTTTTTAAGTCTTCCCTTTTTTTATCCGAAAGAGAGGTATCATCTAGCCTTGTCATATATACAACTGCTCCACCCTGTTCTAAATAGGCTTTCAATTTTTCAGATATTTTCAAATTTATACCCTTTTCCTGTATGCCATCAGATGCAACCTTTCCAGGGTCAAAACCTCCGTGTCCGGCATCTATAACAATATTTTTCTTTTCTACCGGTAAAGATGCTGTATTAACAGACTTATTATAATGTGCCCTTGCAATACCAAGGCATAACAAAGCTATGTAACATATTAAAAGCCACTTATTTCCCGAAAGTTTTATATTTTTCAAAACTATCATTCCTAAACATATATAGTATTATATACCATTTACATTTGATATATACATAACTAAGAAAGGCATATCACGGCTAATCTCTCTTAAACTTTTGATTTTCTATATAGTAAAGCTCTCATCTAATGAAATAAGAAATTTTACATTAATGCTGTATATTAAATCTATTTTTTAGGATAAGGAGTTTTAATATTTGTACGATTTATTAAATAATCAACACTTGTATCATAAAAATCAGCAAGTTTTGATAAAAGCTCAATAGGTATGGCTCTATCTCCATTTTCATATCTGGAATATGACTTTTGGGTAACATTCAGGACTTTACCAATATATGCTTGAGTTAAATCTTGGTCTTCTCTAAGATTTCTTATTCTTTCATATTTCATCAATAATCACCTCAGAATTATTATCTCAAAAGTCAATAATGTATTCGATTAATTCGCCAAAACGGACTATTGACAGAATAGACCATTTTGGACTATAATATAAGTATACTTACAAATTAATTTAATTATGTATTTACACAAATTTTTTAAAATGAAGGAGGAAATGAAAAGTACAGCTAAAAAACTACATTATGCTAAATTGTGTAAATATAATTAAATTCTAGCAACCAACACCATATATTTTTGAAAGGATGATAAATATGTTTAATGAAAAAACAAATGCAATCGCTGTAAAGATAAATAATACATACAAACCTGATATGACAGATTTCCAGTTATATGATACTTGCCGTACTGCTTGGGACATTGATAAAGAAAAAAGAAGTATTCTTAAATATGTTGTTGCTGTTTGCAATGGTGAAATTATTGATGTTTTTGAAGTATCTGCCTGGGTTGATGCCGGAACAACACTTAACACTATAAATACTGAAGACAAAATTGTATCTGCTGAAACAAGGTCTGAATTTGTAGGTAAATTTGCAGAAGACGAAATAAGAGATAAATATAAGGGTACTCAATTAACTGATTATGCTGAAAAATCTTACGGTAACTTTGTATATATGAATGTAAACAAAAATTAATCATTAACACGAAAACTATATTTTTACAAATACATATGATAAAGAGATAGGAGTAAATATTATGGAATGGAATAAAAATCAAATTCTTGAAGCTATTAAGCCTAATATATTAGAACGTTTAAATGCACCATTAACAGCAATATTTTGCTCTCCCGATGAACTTATACTTGAAGAAAAACGCAATGGTAGAAATTGGGAAGTAAGAGGTACTTTAAATTCTCAAAACAAATTTGGTGCTCTGCTTAAAGCAAACTTTTTGGTTGTAATCAGAATAGAAAATAACGGAAAAAAATCTGTACTATATGTTGACGGTGTATATATTAATGAAGAAATTGAAAAATATGAAAAACGTAACATTGAAAAGTTTTCCATTATAATAATGACGGTAATTATATTCTTTTTTATAAAACTTATTGTTGGACCTTATTTATAAACAAATTTATTACTACATACTTTACACAAGTATCCTTCCATAGAAGTTCTTATTATCTGACCTTTTATAATCAGTAAAAACAATGACAAATATTACGATACTCTTATTTAATTGTGTTTTAACACACACTAACTTATGGGGAGGTATTACAAATGAAAAAATGTCCAAAATGTGGTACGGAATGTACAGATGATTTAAAAACTTGCTCAGAATGTGGCAACAGCCTTGACGTAACTCAAGAACCTAAAAGAAAAAATATTTTTAAAATTCTAAAAGAAAAGAAGCAATTAATAAAAACCATTTTTATTATTTTAGGTGCTATAGTTATTTTAACTATAAGTGTTTTGTTTATATGGCACGCCTTTGACAACAGAAATATTAGAAAGGCTAAAGAGGCTATTGTTAATGGTGACTACAATAAAGCCATCAGTTACTATAGCTGGGTAATGCCTTTAAGCTACGCCCATAGCGAGGCCGTTGTCGAAATTTCAAAAATAAAAGAAGCCGGTGCTTTATATGAAGAATCCAAAAAAGATATTGCAAATTATAGATATTTTAATGCTATGCAAAATACAAAGACAGCTCTTGCTCTTTGTCCTGACTTTAAAGTTTGTGATGAATTGTTTACAGAAGCTCAAACCAATATGGGAAAATATGTTAAAAAACAGTTTGATTCAGGCAAATATACGGAAGCCTATAAAAATATAACTAAAATATATACCCCATATCGTAACAAGCAAATGGAAAACGTGCTTATGTCAATAGATAATGTTGTTGAGCAATACGTTAATAAAGGATATGAAAAACTTAAAGCAAAAGACCCTGTATCAGCCATCAACTATGCAAACGAATCTTTTAATATTAACCCAAACCACAAAGATATAGAAAAATTAAAAAATTCTGTAATATCTTATTATATTCAGATAGCTACTACACAATTCAAAAACTACAAAATTGATTCTGCTCTTGCAACAATAGACTTAGCAAAAGCTATTAATCCTACTAACAAAAGTATTAATGATTTAGTATATACAATCAACAGTTATAAGACCTATCTTGATTCTCTTAAGTCTGCAAATAATTATTATAATCAAGGAAATTATAATGATGCTATTAATTGTATTGACAATGTACCTACTAATACTGCTGGTAATATGGCGAGAAGTAAATATTCTACACTTATCAAAACAATAAGCAAAGATAAAGAATATTTAAGTAAGCCTGTAAAAGTGTCATCTTTAAGTTCTCATTCTGAATTAAGTTTCGTTGTAAGGAATGTATATAACACTGGATATAATTATGTATTGTCTGATAAGGTTTACGACGTTGAAGTTTTCTATACCCTAACAAATAGACTTAGTAGACCTGTAAAAGCTACAATCTTAGGAGAAATTAATGACGGTAAAACCGGTAGCAAAGAAGCAACCATTGATATTCCTGCCAATAGTTCATTTAGTAGTAGCCTTTATATGCAAAGATTGGTTATTGCTGAAGATACCTATAATTATCATGTAAAAGTTACAGACTTTAAAATACAATAATTTAAAAATAATAAAGAAAAAATATATAATTTAAGGAGAGGTTATTATGACAAAGGTAGCGTGGAAATGTAATTTATGTGGGAATGTTGTTATCACTGATTTTTATTTCACAAGTATGAGTGGTCCAAGTAATTTAAAGCATATGGGTGGTCCTTGTCCAAGTAATTGTTCGTATCATGGGGAACACGCATATTATTATGATGTAACCTTAACTGAAAAACTTTTAAAATAATAGTACTAAAATAACACAAATTGCAATTTTTATTAGCAATTTGTGTTATTTTTTTCACTCATTAATACAACCATACCTTTATACGTTGGTTCTATTAATGAATATTTAGTTTCAAACATTATAAGTATCTTTTATTTTTAAACATTTATTAAGCAGAAAATCTGAGAAAATTTCATTTTCTTTAGCCTCAATAATATCAGAATCAATTTTATATTTTTCACTAAATCCATAAGGAGCTAAACCAATATCGGACTCACACAACATTGAAATATCAAACTCGCTATCCCCTGCTGAAATAACATAATCCCCTTTTATGTATTTTTTAAAACGTTTTACTGCCACACCTTTACTTAATCGTTTAGGAACAACATATACCTTTTCTCCATTATTAAAAACGTCTACTAAATTTTTGTTAAGCACTTTTTTCAAATCTTCAACTACATTTTCTGACTCTACACATTTTGTAAATATAAAAAGTTGTTCAATAAATCTTAATTCCATTGTCCTTCTATTTTCTTTTGTAAGTAAATTAATTGCTTTCTCCAATTCCTGTTTACTTTCAGAAACATTTTTTAAGGATTCTTCGTACCATTTTTCATCTTTAACTCCATTTACAAGAAGTATTCCTCCATTGCATACCAAAGCATATTTTATTTTTCCTATATTAAGATTTATTCTATTATACTGTTCAATAGTTCTTGTTGATGTTGGCACAATTAGAATATCCTTATTTAATTTCTTAAGTAAGCTATAAGTTTTTCTTGTAATAAATGAAATTTGTTTTTCCTTATATATTTCTACATTTATTTTATCATTCCCAATATCGTGTTTATATGAATAAATAATCGTATTATCTAAATCTGTATTTAATATAATCATTAAATCATCACCTCAAAAAAAGGTGCAGTAAAATTTTACCACACCTTTTTCATATCAAATTCTTTAGTATCAATATCATTTATGCAACACTAATACCATAATGTCCACATAAAGCTGCTAAACCACCTTGGAAACCACTACCTATTGCATTAAATTTCCATTCACCATTATTTTTATAAAGTTCTCCAACAACTACTGCTGTCTCAATCGAGAAATCTTCACCTAAATCATATCTAATAAGCTCTGTATTTGTAGACTCATCTACAATTCTAATAAAAGCATTTGAAACCTGACCAAAATTTTGTCTTCTAGCATCTGATTCATATATTGTTACAGTAAAAGCTATCTTTTCAATATTTGAAGGAATTTTTGACAAATCAATCTGAATCTGTTCATCATCACCTTCGCCCTCTCCTGTAAGATTATCACCCATATGAGTTACTGCTCCTGTAGCATGATTTAAATTACCATAAAAAATAAATTCTTTATCACTTGGGCATTTACCATCTGCACCAAGCATAAATGCTGCAGCATCAAGGTCAAAATCTGTACCTGAATCAAATGCATTTACATCCCAGCCAAGCCCAATCATAATTTTCTTTAATCCTGGGTTACCCTTTGTTAAATCAACTTTCTGTCCTTTTGATAAATTAATAGGCATAGCAAAAACTCCTCTCTTTAAACCACATTATATTAAATTTTTATTTACATAATCAATTAAAAAACAAATATTATCAGATTTATATCAATCTATATTCCAATAATACAAATTCAATTTTCTATGTACTTATTGTATCATAAATATTCATAAATTACAAGCTAAAAACACTCTATATCTTTATTTTTTTATTATCACCTAATTTTATTTAGAAATTATTAGATAAATTTAATTAAAATATTGCTTTAACCCTAAACAGTCCTATTTAATAAAAAATTTTCAAACCATTTTTTAAATATATGATATAATATAGATAAATATATATAATAGGAGTGATTAAATATTGAAAAATAATATTTTATATTATAGTGTCGGTCCTTTACTTTACTGTCCAGCTAATAAAATTAGTATAGTAGATACTCTTACTAAAGAAAAATTTGGTAATAACTTTTCACTTGCTTTTTGCTTAGAAGATACTATAAACGATAAACATATAGAAATTGCCGAAAACATACTCGTAAATAATATTAATTCTATTTATAATAATTATAAAACTAATTCCTTCTATCTTCCAAAAATATTTATTAGAGTAAGAAATTCTCAACAAATAATTAAACTTACTAAAGCATTTGGAAACAGTATCAATATTATTACCGGCTATATTATACCAAAATTTTCAACAGAAAATGCTGATAGCTATATTCAAGCCATTATTAAAGTAAATGAAATTTCAAAAAAAAGACTATATGTAATGCCAATATATGAAAATTCTTCTATTATTGATTTACGTTCAAGATATAATATCTTATACGAGCTTAAAGACAAATTATCCAAAATAGAGGAGCTCGTCTTAAACATTAGAGTTGGGGGTAATGATTTATGTAATATGTTTGGATTAAGAAGGCACTTTGATGAGTCAATACATAAAATCAGACCTATTTCAGATATTTTTTCAGATATAATTGCTGTATATGGAATGGACTATGTCGTTTCTGGACCTGTGTATGAATACTATTCAGGACCAAATTGGAAGCAAGGTCTTATTCAGGAAATAAAAGATGATAAACTGTGTGGATTTATCGGTAAAACCATTATCCATCCTAATCAAATTAATATTGTAAATGATACATTCAAAGTATCTCAATCAGATTACAACGATGCCCAATCTATACTAAACTGGAATAAGGATTCAAATAATCTCGTTGCTGGCAATTTATCTAACGAAAGAATGAATGAATACAAAACTCATATTAATTGGGCATCAAAAGTATTATTTTTAGCAGATGTTTATGGTATAAAATAAAATATTGAGGTTATTACAAGATTTAACTTATAATAACCTCAACAAAAAAATACAACAATTACGTTTCAATTTCAATAATTATAAAAATTATATGTCAGATATTTTCTTAATTATACCACAACACTTATAATGTCTTAAAGGATAATATTCAATCGGAACATTTTTTTCTTCAGCAAGTCGTATTAGATGACCTAATTGAGCATCATCTTTATATCTAATATCTATTAGAATTTTCCAAGGAATTCTACGAAGTAATACTCTTGTAGCTTCGCCAATTCCTGGTTTTATTAAATTAATATCATCTATATCAAATACTTTAGCAATTTCGTATACTTCATCTATTCCCAAACCTGAAATCATTTCAGATTTTATACTAGACTCTTTATCAAACTGTTTTTCAATTTTTTCTATAAAATCGTATGATAAGTCAGCTTTTTTCAATTCTCCATAATAAATAGCTCCATGAAAGTCATCTTTTCCTATTATGTCATCTCTTAGAAAAGTCCTACTAATAAGCCCTGAAACAGTACAATTAAGGCATGAGCTTGGAATTATAATATCCTCGTGTGTGCCACAAAGTTCAGTTATATTTGCAGGGTCTGCAACAACTGCAATTTCTGATGAAACACCTTCATATTCAGAAATATCTTTTTTCAGCTCATTGTAAATTGCACCCTTTCCAATCCATCCATCTAAGAACAAAAGTTGTTCTGGTTTATAGTTATCTAGCAAATATTTCATTGCATTATTATCAATCCCACGTCCTCTAATAATAGAAATAGAATAATGTGGAATATCTATGTTATATTTCATTTTTATAAATCGCTTAACTAAAATTCCAATTGGAGTGCCTGCTCTGGCTAGTGAAACTATGACAACATTACTTCCCCTTTTATTTATTATTTTATCAGCCAAATTTCCTATAGCCAATGCTGTAGGTTTAGCATATATTTTTAGTGTTTCCTTATAAACCTCCATATATTTTTCAGTAGGTACATATTCGATTGGAAGCATTTCACTATAATGTTTTCCTGATTGAATTAACTTTTCTCTTTCTTCTGTAGATTGTGGTTCAACCATTCCAGTAATATCTTTTAAAAGTAAAATAACATCTTTTTCATTATACGAACTTCTCAATCTTAACACCACCTTATAACCACAATATTTTCATTTTTCTCATTTAAGGCATTTACCAAAGAAATAATACCCTTTTTTTCTAACAAAGACGAATCTGTAATAACAAGCACTCTATCATATTTATCTATATCGTATATAAAAGTTTTTCTTTCACTATCATATAAGCTACGTAATTCATATCTAGTATGTAACGGATACTCTTTGTCCCTGCTTACCATAATTGGACTTCTAGTTGTTGAATGGCATTTTACTTCATTCTCTAAATTTTCTAGCATACTACCAATATACAGAGAAGGATACATAAATTCTTCTGTTCCTACAACTAATATTTTTTCTTTTTTTATATTCCCAATTTTTTCATTGACTTTATTCCAAAGTCTTTGGCATGCTTCTTCATATTTCTTTCCATTTACTAGTCGTCTTGCGTCCATTTTTCCTTCTATATTAAGTATAGGAACTTCTATTTTTTCATCTGACAAATTACAAATATAATCTCCATCATTTATATATTTATCAGCATATTTTTTATAATCACTATGGTCTGTCTTTACAAGATATTGAATTTCTATTTTCCTTTTTTTATATCTCGATAAATGTTCATCTGTCATACCATTTAATAGTGATGCTACACCATATTTTAACTTATTTGGATATTGTTTTTCTAAAATATCAATTATGTTTAAAATTGTTTTCCCTGTAGTAATCTCATCTTCAATAAATATAATTCTATCAACTTCTTTTATAATACCATCTATATCATTCTTGACTAATTTCTGTTCTGTTGCGTGACTGTGTTCTTCCGAAAAAAACATATAATTAACGTCAGGTATAATTTCCCTAGTTGTTTGTATATAATTAGCCCCAAGATTTACAGCTACTCTTGCTCCTATTGCTGTTGCTGTTTCAGCAAAGCCTACGAATAATATTTTTTCGTCCTTATATCTATCCTTAATTTTATCAGCTAAAGAGTCAAATAATTGCATTGCCTTCATCGGCGAAACGGGTATATGCTTTCCCTGTAAAGGATTTACCAAAAGATAACTTCTTTTTTTATTATTTTCTCTTTTTGCAATTTTTACTAAATTTTGCTCAGAATATTTCATATTAATCACCAATTTTCTATATATTATTTTAATTTGAACCATACTTATTCTATAATTAAATTCTGTTAATCATAATAATTTATATATCTACTCTATCAATAGTTTTTTATAATGTCAATAGTTTAATTATTATTAAAGATATTATCCATGCTATTATTTTATTGTTACACAAAAAGGAATGTATATTTCTATACATTCCTTAACTAATATTAACTGTTCATCATTTAATATTTTTACTTCACCATAACCACATAATCTTTCTTTCTCTCTTTAGGTTCTGGCATAGGCATATCTGCATAGCCCAAAACACAATTACCTATACCAACGCAAGTATCAGCTATGCCCCACTTTTTCATAAGCTCTTTACCCTCTGGAGTTTCAAATGTTTCCTTTGCTCTATGAATCCAACAAGAGCCTAATCCTACGGAATGAGCTGCATTCATAAGATTACCCAACACTAAAGAACCATCTTCTACATAAGTTGGTCTACAAGCCTTATCAGCAAATACAACAATTACTGTTGGTGCTCCATAAAATGGGTCAGAGTCAACACCCATAATCTTTGCATTTATATTTGACAATAATTTAATAGTTTCCTTATCCTGTACTACAACCATTTTAGGTGACTGCATACCCATTCCTGTAGGAGCATACTCTCCAGCCTTTATAACAGCCTGTAATTCCTCATCTTTAATTTGTTCAGGCTTGTATTTTCTTATACTTCTTCTATTAACCATATTTTCAATTACTGCATTAGTCATTAAAAAATCTTCCTTTCTACACTAATCAATACATCGGATTTTCTTTCCAATCCACTATCTAAATCTAAAATCCCGTACCATTATGATACGGGATAAATAGAATTTTATTTATTTCTTATAGCTGCCTGTGCTGCTGCAAGTCTTGCAATAGGAACTCTATATGGAGAACAACTTACATATGTCAAACCTGCTCTATGACAGAAATCAATAGACGCAGGGTCGCCACCGTGTTCACCACAAATACCAAGAATAATATTTGGTCTTGTACTCTTACCACTCTGAACAGCCATATTTACCAATTTACCAACACCCTTTTGGTCAAGTGTAGCAAATGGGTCGTGTTCATAAATCTGATTAGCATAGTAAGAATCAAGGAACTTACCGGCATCATCTCTTGAGAAACCAAATGTCATCTGTGTAAGGTCATTTGTACCAAATGAGAAGAATTCAGCTTCTGTAGCTATTTCGTCAGCAGTTAAAGCTGCTCTTGGAATTTCAATCATAGTACCTACTTTGTATTTTAAATCAATTCCTGATTCAGCAATAATCTTATTAGCTGTTTCTGTAATTATTGACTTAACAAAAGCAAATTCTTTAAGTTCACCAACTAAAGGAACCATAATTTCTGGAACAATATTCCACTCTGGATGTCTCTTAGTTACATTAATAGCAGCCTTAATTACAGCCTTTGTCTGCATTTTTGCTACTTCTGGGAACGTAACAGAAAGACGACAACCTCTATGACCCATCATAGGGTTAAATTCGTGGAGAGAAACAATAATAGCCTTAATCTGTTCAACTGTCTTACCCTGTGCCTTTGCAACTTCTTCAATATCTTCTTCTGCTGTAGGAAGGAATTCATGAAGTGGTGGGTCAAGGAAACGAATATTAACGTGCTTACCCTCCATAGCCTCGTAAAGCTTTTCAAAATCGCCCTGCTGCATAGGTTCAAGTTTATCAAGAGCTATTTCTCTTTCTTCTACTGTATCAGAACAAATCATTTCACGCATAGCTGAAATTCTGTCTGCATCAAAGAACATATGCTCTGTTCTGCAAAGACCAATACCCTGTGCACCAAAAGTTGCTGCCTGTTTTGCATCTCTTGGAGTATCAGCATTTGTTCTTACTTCAAGTGTTCTATACTTATCGGCTAAATTCATTATTCTTTCAAATTCGCCACTTATTGTAGCTGGAACTGTAGGAATAGCTTCGCCATAAATGCAACCAGTAGAACCATCAAGAGAAATCCAATCTCCCTCTTTATAAGTTCTGCCAGCAAGTTCAAACTTCTTAGCATTTTCATCAATATTTATTTCGCCACAACCAGAAACACAGCAAGTACCCATACCTCTTGCAACAACGGCTGCATGAGATGTCATACCACCTCTAACAGTAAGTACACCCTGTGCATAGTTCATACCTTCAATATCTTCTGGAGAAGTTTCAAGTCTAACAAGAACAACCTTATCGCCAGCCTTAGCCTTTGCTACAGCATCTTCAGCTGTAAACACAATCTGACCACAAGCTGCACCTGGAGAAGCTGCCAAAGCAACAGCTACTGGTTCAGCCTTTTTCAAAGCCTCATCATCAAACTGTGGATGAAGTAAAGCATCTAACTGCTTTGGATTTATCATACAAAGAGCAGTTTCTTCATCAATAAGACCTTCATCAATTAAATCACAAGCAATCTTTAAAGCAGCCTTTGCTGTTCTTTTACCATTTCTAGTCTGTAGCATATAGAGTTTCTTATCTTCAATAGTAAACTCCATATCCTGCATATCTTTATAGTGATTTTCAAGTTTATTACAAATTTCTACGAATTCGTCATATACTTCCGGCATAACTTCCTTGAGCTGGTCAATTTTTCTTGGAGTTCTTACACCGGCAACAACGTCTTCGCCCTGTGCATTCATAAGGAATTCTCCAAAAAGTTTATTTTCACCAGTAGCAGGATTACGAGTAAATGCAACACCTGTACCTGAAGTTTCGCCCATATTACCAAATACCATAGACTGAATATTTACGGCAGTACCCCAAGAACTAGGAATATCATTCATCTTTCTATAGTATACAGCTCTTTCATTATTCCATGAACGGAAAACAGCCTCAACAGCACCTATTAACTGTTCCTTAGGGTCAGTTGGGAAATCTTTTCCTATTTCTGATTTATATTCTGCCTTGAACTGTTCTGCAAGTCTCTTAAGGTCATCAGCTGTAAGCTCTGTATCTAACTTAACACCCTTTTCAGCTTTAAGTTCATCAATCAACTTTTCAAAATACTTCTTGCCTACACCCATTACTACATCTGAATACATCTGTATAAATCTTCTGTATGAATCATATGCAAATCTTGGATTACCAGTCTTTTTCGCTATTGTTTCTACAACAACATCATTTAAACCAAGATTTAAAATAGTATCCATCATACCAGGCATAGATGCTCTTGAACCAGAACGAACAGAAACTAAAAGTGGATTTTCAGTATCTCCAAACTTCTTTCCTGTAACTTCCTCAAGTTTACCTATATATTCCATAATCTGTTGCTGAATTTCATCATTTATAGTTTCATTATCAGCATAATACTGAGTACAAGCCTCAGTAGTGATTGTAAAGCCCTGAGGAACTGGCATACCAAGCAAAGTCATTTCTGCAAGGTTAGCACCTTTACCACCGAGTAATTCTCTCATGTGGTCGTTGCCCTCTGAAAATAAATATACAAACTTTTTACCCATTTCAACCGCCTCCTATATTAATTGTGCAAATTGCCAATTAAATTCAGTTATCTTACAACTATTATACCATATTTCACCAGTTTTGCAATACTATTTTTGTAAACAATTACAAGACTTAAAACAAAATATTTGCAAAAAGGTGCATTGACACAAAATCAATGCACCTTATCTTAAAAAGTATAATTAAAATTCAATTTTCTTGAGAATGTAATCCTTTAATTCAGAAATCTTAATTCTTTCCTGTTCCATAGTATCTCTATCACGAACAGTTACGCAACCGTCTTCCTTAGAATCAAAGTCATATGTAATACAGTATGGAGTACCAATTTCGTCCTGACGACGGTATCTCTTACCAATACCCTGTGCATCATCAAAATCGCATCTAAAGTACTTACTAAGTTCTGCAAATACTTCGCTAGCTTCTTCAGAAAGCTTCTTAGAAAGAGGTAATACAGCAGCCTTGAAAGGAGCAAGTGCTGGGTGGAAATGTAATACAGTTCTTACATCACCTTCGCCAATTTCTTCTTCATCATATGCTTCACAAAGGAAAGCAAGAGTAACTCTATCTGCACCTAAAGATGGTTCAATACAATATGGAACATACTTTTCATTTGTAGTTGGGTCAAAGTAGTCCATAGCTTCGCCAGAATGTTCAGCATGAGCCTTAAGGTCGAAGTCAGTTCTTGATGCAACACCCCAAAGTTCACCCTTACCAAATGGGAACATATATTCAATATCTGTTGTAGCATTTGAATAATGAGCAAGTTCAGCCTGTTCGTGGTCACGAAGAACAATATTCTTTTCGTCTACGTTAAGGCTTAAAAGCCAATTTCTGCAATATTCTTTCCAGTAGTTGAACCATTCAATTTCAGTACCTGGCTTACAGAAGAATTCAAGTTCCATCTGTTCAAATTCTCTAGTTCTGAAAGTGAAGTTACCAGGTGTAATTTCATTTCTGAATGACTTACCAACCTGAGCAATACCGAAAGGAATTTTCTTTCTTGTTGTTCTCTGAACATTTTTAAAGTTTACGAAAATACCCTGTGCAGTTTCTGGACGAAGGTAAACAACATTCTTGCTATCTTCTGTAACACCAGCGTGAGTCTTGAACATAAGGTTAAACTGTCTAATGCCAGTAAAGTTATGAGCACCACAGCTAGGGCAAGGAATATTGTGTTCGTCAATATAAGCCTGCATTTCAGCTTCTGTCATACCATCAGCTGATCCTTCAATACCATTATCTTTCATAAAATCGTCAATGATATTATCAGCTCTAAATCTTTCGTGACATTCCTTACAGTCCATAAGAGGGTCACTAAAGCCACCAACGTGACCACTAGCTACCCATACTTCTGGGTTCATAAGAATTGCACAGTCAACACCTACATTGTAAGGGCTTTCCTGAACAAACTTCTTCCACCAAGCTTTTTTTACATTATTTTTAAGTTCAACACCTAAAGGACCATAGTCCCATGTATTTGCTAAACCACCATAGATTTCAGAACCAGGATAAACAAAACCTCTGTTTTTAGCAAGTGCAACAACTTTTTCCATTGACTTTTCCATTGTAATCCTCCTAAATAACAATTATATATCTTTATCAGGCATAACCATCATACAAACAATATAAAAAACTACACCTAAGAATACACCACTCATTAAACTGATAAGAGCAAAAGCCACTCTTACAACAGTTTTATCAATATTAAAATATTCTGCGATACCCGCACAAACGCCACCTACAACAGCTTCACTTCTGATTTTATATAATTTTTTCATAATATTACCTCCTAATCAGCAGATATGTTGTATTTTAGACCAAAATATTTTTCCTTGGCAAAGCTAAAATTATTCTTCCAGTTTTTATCACAAACAATGATGTGGTCCAAAACTTTTATACCTAATGGTTCAAGACTTCTAATAATAGCAGTAGTGGCAACATAATCAGCATTAGACATTTCTCTATTACCTGATGGATGATTATGACCTATTATAACAAATTTAGCTTTATTTATCAATGCTTTTTCGACTACTTTATCAATATACACTTTTGTACCGTCTGTAGTACCATCACTTATATAAATATAATTTATCAGTCGCTTATTAATATCTAAACATAAAAGCACAAAACTTTCAAAAGGTCTAGCCGACAATAGTGTAGTCAAATATGCTGATGCCCTTGCAAAAGTATCAATTTGTTCTTTCTTAGAATAAAAGCTATTTTCATAACGCCTTGCAATATGAGGCAACATAGATATTAAAACAGCTGCACCCTCTGTTAAATTACCCCTAGCCATTAAATCATCGGCACCTGCTGCCAACAGATTATGAAATGAGCCATAGGTATCTAACAATTTATGTGCCATTTCATTAGTATCTTTCATAGGATATGCGTAAAACAAAAGTAATTCCACAATTTGATATTCTTCAAAACTTTCTAAGGAATTTTCCTTCAAAAATCTTTGCCTTACTCTATGTCTATGACCACTATGTATATTTTTCTTTTTAGGTTTCTTTTCTTTCTCATCCATTTATGGACCTCTATTAATTGTTTAACGGTGCTTGATATTTTTCAAATTCGCCAGAATATATTATTCTCAATAATTTATCTAAACGATAAAGTGCCTTTGCAATTAATTCTGTTGGTAAAATATTTTCTTCTAAAGCACGACCTATTTCATCAACGTCTACTACTTCCACTTTGCCATCATTGTGTATTATAACATCTGCCAACAAATCATTAAAAGTATATGTATTACCGTCTTTTTCAGTTTCAATTATATCACAATACCAATAAACAATATTATCGTTGTCATCAAGGAATTTACTAACCTTAAAGCCCTCTTTTATATAATAACAAGACATACCATGAGTAAAATCATGGCGTTTTGTCAACACTTCCCATTTTGTTACTATGGCATCATCTGAAACAGATACAACCTTATCATCTTTTAATAAAATCTTTTCATCAGGTATAAATCTTCTACGATATAAAACCAATTCTGCCATATACGCCCTCCTTCACCTTATATTATGCGTCCCGTTTACATAATGCAAACGGGATTCATAATAAAGTATTTATTCTTCTTCATTTTCTTTTTCTACATAGTCCTTAGTAAAATTACATTCCGGATTATTACAAGCCACTCTCTTAGTCTTTGTACCCTTTACTACAAGTACATCGCCACACTCTGGACAAATTTCACCGGTTGGCTTATACCAAGAAATCATACTACATTCCGGATTATGTTCACAACCAAAATATTTTCTACCTTTTTTAGTCTTCTTAATTAAAACTTTACCACCACAAATTGGACAATTTACGCCAGCTTCTTCAAAAAGAGGTTTTGTATTTCTACATTCTGGGAAACCTGGGCAGGCAAGGAACTTACCATACTTGCCGTATTTAACAACCATATTTCTGCCACATTCTTCACAGATAACGTCTGTAACCTCGTCTTGAATTTCAACATTTTCAACTTTTGCCTCTGCCTCTGCTAAAAGTTCAGCAAGTAAAGGATAGAAATCTCTCAATACCTGCTTCCATTCCATTTTGCCGTCAGCAACCATATCAAGAGTATTTTCCATATCTGCTGTAAATTCAGCATTGATAATTGGTTCAAAGTTCTTTGTAAGAATTTCGTTTACAATTTCGCCTAATTCTGTTGAATACAAAAGTTTCTTTTCTTTTGTAACATAATTTCTAGCAAGAATTGTTGCAATAGTCGGAGCAAGAGTTGATGGTCTACCTACCTTTATATCATCAAGTGTTTTAATAAGTAATGCCTCTGAATATCTTGCAGGTGGCTGTGTGAAATGCTGATTGCCCTCAATAGTAACTGGTACTACAGTATCATTTTCCTGTATTTCAGGCATAGCCTTTTCATCGTCTAATTCTTCATTCTTTTTATATACAGCTAAATAACCGTCAAACATAAGTGTTGAACCAGTTGCTCTAAAAATATAGTCATTTGCACCAATATCTGCACTTACAGTTGCATATTTTGCCGGCATCATCTGACTGGCCATAAATCTTTCCCAAATAAGTTTATAGAGCTTATACTGGTCACGACTAAGGCTTTCCTTTATAGAATCAGGGTATCTCTGTGCTACTGTAGGTCTAATAGCTTCGTGAGCATCCTGTGCTGAACTATCAGTCTTATACTGTTTCTTTTCTCTAAGATATTCTTCGCCATAGCGTTTTGAAACAACTTCTTTGGCCTGTTCATAAGCCTCATCAGAAATTCTTACAGAGTCAGTTCTGATATAAGATACCAAACCTACTGTACCTTCACCTTCAATATCAATACCTTCATAAAGTTGCTGGGCAATTCTCATTGTCTTTTGAGGAGCAAAGCCTAAAAGTTTTGATGCTTCCTGTTGCATTGTACTTGTAGTAAATGGTGCTGGAGCATTCTTAGCTCTAACACTTTTCTTTACCTTTTCTACAGTAAAGTCAGCATTTTCAACGGCATTAAGAATTTTATCTGTTTCTTCCTTTGTATTTAATTCAACCTTGCCATTCTTATCTCCATAAAACTTAGCAGAAAACTTCTTACCCTTTGCTGTCTTAAATACAGAATCAATAGACCAATATTCCTGTGGAACAAAGTTTTCTATTTCTTCTTCTCTTTCACAAATAAGTTTAAGGGCAACAGACTGTACTCTACCGGCACTAAGCCCCTTCTTTACCTTCTTCCAAAGAAGTGGACTAATTTTATAACCTACTATTCTATCTAATTCTCGTCTAGCTTGCTGTGCATTAACTAAGTCCATATCAATTTCTCTTGCTTCTTTTATAGACTTTTTAACTACATCTTTTGTAATTTCGTTAAATGTAACTCTAGCTGTCTTTTCTGGGTCAAGTTTTAAGGCATACAATAAATGCCAACTAATTGCCTCTCCCTCACGGTCAGGGTCAGTTGCCAAATAAACCTTATCAGCTTTTTTAACTTCTTTACGAAGTTGTGCCAATATTTCCCCTTTTCCTCGTATAGTAATGTATTTAGGTTCAAAATCGTTTTCTATATCAATACCAAGTTCACTTTTAGGTAAGTCCCTAACGTGGCCTTTGGTAGCAATTACTTTATAGTTAGAGCCTAAAAAGCCATGTATATTCTTTGATTTTTCTGGTGACTCCACAATAACCAGATATTTTTTCGCACTCATTATACATCCTCCTACAGAACTTTTGCATATTTCTGTCCTGACATTTTTTGTATCAGCCCTTGAACTTCCAACATAGTCAATGCACAAGACACGTCCTGTATATTCAAATTAATCTTCTCTATTATTTCATCAATCGTAATTGGTTCATAATCCATACAATCATAAACCAATTTTTCATTTGGTGCAAGCCCATTTATAATTTTTCCTGAATTTTTAATATTTTCTTTTGTATTTTCACTTTGTATTGTTATGTCCAATTCCTCTAAAATATCCTCTGTTTTTGTAACAGCGGTTGCTCCAAGTCTTATTAAATTGTTAGTTCCTCTGCTAAGGCGACTTGTAATATTTCCCGGAAGTGCCATAACTGTCCTGCCCTGTTCCAATGCGTGATTAGCTGTTATCATTGTGCCACTTTTTTCATCAGCTTCAATAACGACCGTAACATCGCACATACCACTTATAATCCTATTTCTTATTGGGAAATTTGCAGGAAAAGCCTTTGTTCCTAGTGGAAATTCACTTATTAAACAGCCTTTTTCCATAACTTTATCTGCTAAATTGGTATTACAAGCCGGATAAATAGTGTCAACACCGGTACCTAAAACAGCAAAGGTAATACCTCCACCTTTTAAACAACTACTATGAGCTACGGCATCTGTACCCATTGCAAGTCCACTTACAACACAAACTCCATTTTGTGCCAGTTCTCTTGAAAACTTTTCACAACACATAGCACCATAGTCTGTAATTCGCCTTGAGCCTACAACGGCTACACTTGTTCTATGTTCAGGAACTACATTTCCTCTTACATATATACCCAAAGGTGCATCTGGAATATACTTTAATTTTTCAGGATATTCTTCATCATCTTCTGTATAGAATTTAGCATTGATATGGTTTAATTTTTCCAGTTCTTCATCGGCAGAATATTTATATCTACTGGCTACTATTTTTTCTATTGTTGCAGTATTTAAAATTTCAGAATATTTTAAATCTTTGCTATTTGCCAGCCACAATTCCTCTCCACTGCCAAAGTAATCAAGCAACTTTCTCCTTATAGACAATTTTATATTATTAAGTGAAGACAACCACATTATGTATTTATTATCACAATTCATATAAATCACTCCTAATGTAGAGTAACTCTATCCAGATTTCTAAGTTGCAAGGCTTCAGCTATGTGCCTAATTTCTATATTTTCACTACTATCTAAATCTGCAATAGTTCTGGCTATTTTTAGTAATTTATGGTATGCTCTTGCACTAAAATTAAGTCTGTCAAAAGCTGTTTTCATCATTTGTTTTTCACTTTCGCCCAAAGCACAATATTTTTCAATCAAAGGCGCTGAAAGTTGTGAGTTAAAGAAAATATTATCATTTTTATATCTTTCAAGCTGTATCTTTTGAGCTTTTATAACTCTCTCTTTTATTTCTGACGAACTTGTGCCAGCTTCCTTACTTTCCAAATCCGAATATTCTACAGCTGATGCCTCTATTTGAATATCAATTCTGTCCAACAAAGGTCCACTGATTTTTCCCATATATCTTTTAATCTGACTAGGAGAACAAGTGCATTTATCAGAATATCCATAATAGCCACAAGGACAAGGGTTCATTGATGCCACAAGCATAAGGTTTGCCGGATATGTCATTGTACCATTAACTCTTGAAATAGTAACCTTACAGTCCTCCAAAGGCTGTCTTAATTCTTCCAAAACATTTCTTCTAAATTCCGGTAATTCATCTAAAAACAAAACGCCATTATGAGAAAGACTTACTTCACCTGGTTTTGGTATTCTACCTCCACCTACCATTGCTGAACCGGAAATAGTATGGTGAGGTGCTCTAAAGGGACGTTTTGTAAAGAGAGCATCTCTGTTTCTCAAAAGACCGGCTACTGAATATATTTTTGTAATTTCAAGACTTTCTTCCATAGATAAGTCCGGTAATATAGTAGGAAGTCTTTTTGCCATCATTGTCTTACCAGAACCGGGAGGTCCTATCATAAGTACATTGTGCATACCGGCAGCAGCAATCTCTAAAGCTCTTTTTACGTTTTCCTGACCTTTTACATCAGCAAAGTCATTTGTTTCCTGTTCTTTATTATTAAAAAATGCCTCTATATCAACGATTCTAGGTTCAATTCTAATTTTACCATTAAAGTAATCTACAAGCTGTGATACTGAACTGACCGGATATACCGAAATATCATTTACCAAAGCAGCTTCATCGGCATTTTCACAAGGAACAAAACATCTTTTAAAGCCGTTGTCCCTTGCAGAAAGTACCATAGGCAAAACTCCGTCAACAGCCTTTACTCTGCCATCAAGGGATAACTCTCCTATAAAAATACTATCACTAATATCCTTACATTTGATAATGCCTATGGTACTCAATATACCTAAAGCTATAGGCAAATCATAGGCCGGACCTTCTTTTCTTGTATTTGCCGGTGCAAGATTTACTGTAATTTTCTTTACGGGGAAAGTATAGCCTGAATTTTTAATCGCTGTCCTTACTCTTTCTTTAGACTCTTTCACAGCACTGTCTGGAAGTCCAACAGTTTCAAAGCTAGGCAAACCTTGACTTGTATCTACCTCAACCTCAACTGTGTAACCATTTACCCCCATAAGACCAGATGAATAAATTTTAGCTACCAATACTATCCCCTCACTTTTAAATAACATTATCTTAAATGTTATCACTATATTCTATCATTTGCAACATTAATTTTCTTCTTGTGCAAATTCAAAGTCAATTACTCTGTCAATAAGGCTCGCTCTCACAAGAGTAACCTTTACCTTATCGCCAATAGTATATGTCTTATGTGTATGCTCACCCATATATGACATACTATCTTCATCATAGATATAGTAATCATCATATAAATCATCAGTTGATACCATACCTTCAACTGTATTTTCAAGTTCAACATATATACCCCAAGAAGTAACACCTGAAATAATACCGTCAAATGTTTCTCCAATTTTATCCTGCATATATTCAACAATCTTGTACTTGTCTGTTTCTCTTTCAGCATCTTCTGCTTTTCTTTCGTTTATAGAGCATTGAAGTGCAACTTGTGCAAGAGTTCTATTGTATTTGCTTATTCTTTTATCTGTCAATTCTCCTGTTAAATACTGACTTATAATTCTGTGAATTTGTAAATCAGGGTATCTTCTGATAGGAGAAGTAAAGTGGCAGTAATATGTTGCTGCTAAGCCAAAGTGCTTACCGTTTTCAGCAGTATATCTAGCCTGTTTGAAACTACGTAATGTCATTCTATGAATAAGCAATTCCTCTGGTTTACCCTTAGCCTGTTCCAACATTTTCTGGAAAGACTTTGGATGTGTTGCATTGCCCTTTAATATATAGCCCATTTTGCCAATAAAGTTTTCAAGCTGTTCTACCTTTTCTTCATCAGGTACTTCATGAGTTCTGTACACAAAAGGTAATTCAAGCCAGAAAAATCTTTCGGCTATTGTTTCGTTGGCTGCAAGCATAAATTCTTCAATAATACTTGTGGCAACGTTTCTTTCTCTCTTTACAATGTCAATAGGCTTACCATTTTCATCAAGTATAATCTTTGCTTCGTCAAATTCAAACTCAATAGCTCCTCGCTTTATTCTCTTTTCTAAAAGAATATTTCTGAGTTTTTCCATATTTTTAAACATTGGCATTAAATCTTCATATTCTTTTAAATACTCAGAATTTTCATTTGTAAGCAAATCATATACTACATTGTATGACATTCTTCTATTTACATTTATAACAGCCTTTTTAATATCAGAATTTATAACTGTACCCTTTTTATCTATTTCCATAATACAGCATAAAGTAAATCTATCTTCCCCTGCATTAAGAGAACAAATACCATTTGAAAGTTTATGAGGTAACATAGGTATAACTCTATCTACTAAATATACACTTGTACCTCTTTTATAGGCTTCTTTGTCCAAAGGAGAATTTTCTGTTACATAATGAGAAACATCTGCAATATATACACCTAATTTATAATTACCATTTTTAAGAACTTCTACAGAAACAGCATCATCAAGGTCTTTTGCATCTTCTCCGTCAATAGTAACCATCGTTACATCTCTTAAGTCCTCACGTTTTTTAGCTTCTTCAGGGTCAATAACATTCGGAATACTTTCTGTCTGTTTCATTACATCTTCTGGGAAATCTGTAGGAAGATTAAACTGTCTTATTATTGAAAGAATATCAACTCCTGGGTCATCAATATGTCCAAGTATTTCAATAATTTTACCTTCTGGATTTTTTCTCTTTTGACCGGCCGGCTTAGTAATTTTTACTACTACCTTATGACCTGTAACTGCTCCCATACTATCTCCAGAAGAAATGAAAATATCATCTGCTATTTTCTTATCATCAGGAATAACAAAGCCATAACCTTTTACACTTTGGTAAGTACCGACTATACCGTCCATACCTCTTTTGATTATTTTTACAACTTCGCCTTCCTGTCTTTTTCCTCTGGAACTTGGATTGAGCTTAACCATTACAGTGTCTTTGTGCATAGCATTATTCATAGCATTAGCCGGAATAAAAATATCTTCATCAAGACCATCAACCTTAACAAAGCCAAAACCTCTGCTATTTCCTGTAAGCTGTCCTACATACAATTTCATTTCTTCAGGTTTCATAATTTTGCCTTTTTTAGACTTTATTATTTTACCTTCTTTTTCTAAATCTTCTATAATATTAGAAAAAATCTCCCTGTCTTCGTGAGGAACTTGCATTATTGCCTCAATATCTTTCAAGCCCATAGGGAAATAATCTTTGCTATTTATAAATTCTAAAACTTTTTCTTTTTTTTCTTCATATAAAATATTGTTTTCGTCCATACCAAACCCTCCTCTATGTAGTTTATGTATTTAATCTGCCTTAAAGCTAGTATAAATATTCCAATAATATATAATTTTACATATTCTTTGATTTAAGTTTATCACACTATAATTAAAACCACAAGTAATGTATAAAAAAAAGAGAGGAAATTATCCTCTCTTTCGCAATAGAAATTATTTAACGAAGTTAGAAACTAAAACTAATACAAAGTATACAACAACTGCAATCTTTGTAAGGAATTCAAGCTTACCTTCAATAGAATTTTTCTTGTTCTGACCCCAATAAGTATTTGAGCTTACCATACCACCCATACCATTTGTAAAGCCAGCTGCATCCTTTTTCTGTGCAAGAATTAAAGCAACAAGAAGAACTGAAACAATAATTACTAAAGCTGTGATAACAATAAAAGCAATGCTCATAATCGCACCTCCTAAAATATCGAAACAAGTATATCACAAAAACATATAAAATACAAGCATTATTTACAAAAATCAGTTATTTTTAACTTCAAACTTATAACCGACACCCCAAACAGTCTTTATACTCCAACTATCTTCGTACTGCATTTTTTCCCTTAATCTCTTAATATGTACGTCTACAGTTCTTGTATCACCTACAAATTCATAACCCCATATCTTATCAAGTAATTCTTCTCTCTTGAACACCTGATTTGGATATTTTGCTAAGAATGAAAGAAGTTCAAATTCCTTTGGAGGCAATTCAAGTTCCTTACCGTGGTAAATAACTGTGTAAGTAGTCTGATTAATTACAAGATTAGGTAATATTACCTTCTTTGAAACATTACTATGTCTTGTTTCACTTCTTCTGAGGACTGACTTTACTCTAGCAATCAATTCTTTTGAGTCAAAAGGCTTTACAATATAATCATCAGCACCTAATTCAAGACCTAAAACCTTATCAAATGTTTCGCCCTTTGCAGAAATCATAATAATAGGAGTTTGTCCCATTTGTCTAATTTCTCTACACACCTGATAGCCATCAGTATCAGGCATCATAATGTCCAAAAGAACTATATCTGGGTCATGTTCCTTAAAGGATTCTATGGCTTCTCTACCAGTATGTGCCTCAATGGTTTCATATCCCTCTTTTTCCATGTACAAAGCTATAAGTTCTGAAATATGTGCATCATCATCAGCAATTAAAACCTTATATCTATTTTCCATAAACCTTTCCTCCTATTGTATATTACTACTTTAATTCCACAACAGTAACACCTGATTCACCTTCGCCATATTGACCTAATCTAAATGACTTTACGTGAGCATTTGTCTTTAAGAAAGTGTGAACGGCTTTTCTTAATGCTCCTGTACCTTTACCATGAATGATTGTTACTGGTGAAACACCTGCTAAATACGCATCATCAAGATATTTATCTACTAAATCAATAGCCTCATCTGCTAAACAACCTCTTAAATCTATCTCTGCAGAAACATTACTAGCTTTTTTCCTCTTTATACTAGATGCAAATCTCTTTGGAGTAGCCATAATCACTGAATCACTTTGGTCAAGGGATAAATCTTTTATGCTAACTGTAACCTTCATAATACCAGTTTTTACAGTTACATTTCCATTCTTGTCCGGCAATGTGGCTACTACACCACTTTGGTTAAGGGAATGAACTTTAACCTTATCGCCAATAACAAGTTTTTCCGGAACATTGTAATTTTTCTTTTCGTTTTTAGTGAGTTTGCTCTCAACCTTAGACATCTTATCCTTGAGAGATTGTCTTTTTTCTTCAATAGCCTTCGTATTACCTGTTCTTTGAAGTTTACGAATTTCCTTTAACACCTTGTCAGCCTCGTCTTTGGCATCACTTATTAATATTCTAGCTTCTTCATTTGCCTTACGAATTATCTTTTCTCTTTGTGAATTAAGTTTTTCTCTCTGTTTCTGAGCCTCTACTCTAAGTCTTTCAGCTTCTTTTCTATATTCCTCAGCCTTTTCTTTTTCTATTTCAAGAGATTTTCTATTAATTTCAAGGTCAGTAATAACATCTTCAAACTTAACATCTTCGTGACTTAAAACTTCCTTAGCGTCTTCAATAAGGAATTCTGGAAGTCCTAATCTTTGGCTTATAGCAAAAGCATTACTCTTACCAGGTACACCAATAAGCAATCTATATGTTGGTCTAAGAGTCTGAACATCAAACTCACAAGAAGCATTTTCTACACCATCTGTAGACAAAGCAAAAAGTTTTAACTCGCTATAGTGAGTTGTTACAAGAGTTCTTACACCTATTTTGTGTAAATACTGTATTATAGAGATAGCAAGAGCTGCACCTTCTGTTGGGTCAGTACCTGCACCTAATTCATCTAACAATACAAGGGAATTGTTAGTTATCTTGTCAAGTATTTTAACTATATTTGTCATATGAGATGAAAACGTACTAAGACTTTGTTCAATACTCTGTTCATCACCAATATCTGCGAATACTTCATCAAAAACAGTAAGCTGTGAATTATCAAAAGCTGATATATGAAGCCCTGACTGTCCCATTAATGTAAAAAGACCAACTGTTTTAAGTGTAACTGTTTTACCACCTGTGTTAGGACCGGTTATAAGTAATGTATTAAAGTCTTTACCAATGTAAATATTAGTTGGCACTACTGTTTCGGGATTTAACAGTGGGTGTCTTGCCTTTTTAATATTAATATAGCCCTTTGTATTAAATATAGGTTCTGTAGCCTTCATAGAAATTGATAATTCGCCTTTTGCAAAAACAAAGTCTAAATCGGCTAATATTTCCTGATTTGAAAGAAGTAAATCGTCATATTCTGCAACCTTAGAAGAAAGAAGTGCTAAAATACGTTCTATTTCAACCTTTTCATTGCTCAACAATTCTGCAATTCTATTATTAAGATTAACAACACTCATAGGTTCAATAAATACAGTTGCACCTGTTGCTGACTGGTCATGAATCATACCTGAAAAAGCATTTTTATATTCCTGCTTTACAGGCACACAATATCTGTCATTTCTTATTGTGATTACAGGGTCCTGCAACATATTTCTATAGCTTGCTGAATGAATAATTGAATTAAGTTGTTCTTTTATTCTATCATTAGAAATTTTAATATTTCTTCTGATTTCTCTAAGAGTTGAACTTGCGTCATCTGACACCTCAGTTGGAGAAATAATACATCTTTCAATATCTCTTTCCAAATCATTAGCCAATTCTATAGCATTAAATCTAGGCTCTAGGATAGGGAAAGAATCATTTTTACCTTCTGCCTGTCCATAGTTTTTAGCCCTTTTAGCAACTCTAAGAAAGTCTGCAATATGAAGAAGCTCAACAATATTAAGAGAACCACCTACGTTTACTCTCTTTATATAGGTGCTAATATCTCTAAGTCCACCCATACCAAGAGAACCTTTTTTCAAAATCATAGTAACTGCTTCTGAGGTTTCTCCCTGATGTAGCTTAATTTCATCAATATCTGTGTAAGGAGTCAACTGTCCAGCAATCTTCTTTCCTAACTCAGAACCTGCATAATTTTGCAACTTATCTATTATTTTATTAAATTCAAGTGTTTTAAACGATTTTACTTCCATAACTTGCCTCCATAGTATATGAACATTATAACATATTTTCCGACTTTTATGCAACTACAAATACATTGAAAAAAACTATAGTCCAAGCAATAAAAAAGCCACAGACTAATTATATTGTTAATATAACTAACCTGTGACCTCATTATTTAAAAAACAATTAAAAATCTGCAATATTTATTTTCAAATTTTAATCTACAGCACAACTAAAACAAACAAATAACAACCTAAGCCCCTATTCGTTTTTAAGAAAAAACATACTGCATTTTTCTAATAAACAGATAAAAATTTGCATCATCATTATTGCATAGTACAGACTTCCCACAGAAATTTAGTACACCATTGCATAGAATGATGCAAAAACAACTGTCAAAAGACCTGAAACAGCAATAGATAAACTACTCATTGCACCTTCAATTTCGCCCATTTCCAAAGCTTTTGCAGTACCGATTGCATGGGCAGCTGTACCAAGAGCCAAACCTCTTGATATAGGCTCAGTAATTCTAAAGAGCTTGCACACACCCTCGCCAATTACATTACCCAAAACACCAGTAACAATGATTACAGCTACTGTAATTGTTTGTATACCACCTAGTTCTTCTGATACACCCATACCTATAGCAGTCGTAATTGACTTTGGTAAAAGTGTAACGAAGTCCTCGTGAGAAAGACTAAACAACACAGACATTGCAAGCACACTGGACATACTGGCAAAAACGCCGGAAATAATACCACATATTACTGCAAGTAAATTTTTTCTCAACAGAGATAACTGCTGATAAAGGGGAATTGCCAGGGCAATAGTCGCCGGAGTCAGCAAATAATTTAAAATTTCTGCTTGTTTTTTATAAGAAGGGTAATCCAACTTAAAAAGCAATACAACCCCAACTACAAAAATAATTGAAATCATTAACGGATTTAACACCGCTAATTTGAATTTCTTCTTTAGCTGAACACCTATAACATATCCAACCAGACTTACAGCTACACCAAAATATACTGAATTATTACAAAAGTCCGTCATTATTTATTAGCCCCCTTTTTCTTACTTGTCCTAATAAGAATCTGAGATACCCAACCTGTAGCAACCATAACGACAACCGTACTTACTACTGTAATTACGGCTATTGGCACTAAGCTAGATTTTAGCTGGTCCCAAACAACAATAATACCTACTGCTGTTGGAATAAACATTGGCGGCATAATGTCAATTAGAAAATTGGCAGCAACCTTAACCTGCTTTAGCTTTACAATGCCGGTGCAAAGACAAAAAAGCATAATTACCAAGCCGTAGATACTAGCCGGTACAGGGAAAGGCAAGACCTGCTTGCATAGTTCACCAAGAAACGTAATGATTACTATAACAGCAAACTGATTAAGTAATCGCATAGTATAGACCCTCTTTCATCTTAAAAATATTCGAAGGCTATTATACTACAATTTTCATAATTTGTATATTATATTTTACATAAAAATACAAATTCAACTAATAAAACGTAATTCAGGCAAAACCTCAAAAAAGATGTAAAATCGACTTTATTTAAGTAAAAATAACTTATTTTACTTAAATTTTATACATTTTATATATGAAATTTAACAATTTTAAAACTTAATCCATCTCAAAATTATACATATTATCACAATAAAATGCACAACATTTTATAACTTTTTGAGTTTGCTTAATTTTGCCATGAGTTTCTTCTTGCCATACTGTGGCATATCAAAATCAACAGTAACTTCATAATCAGCTCCTGCTGCACAAATATCAATAACTTGTCCAATACCAAATTTAAAATGTCTTACCTTATCTCCAACCTCAAAATCTGGGTTGTAGTCCTGTGGCACAGGCATTTTGTAATTGTTTACTGGTCTTTTTCTAAAATTAGGTCTGATAATCTGAGGCTGTGGAGTTTCTTCTATGTTGCCCTTAGCCTTATTCTTTATTTCAACACCCTGAAAAGCATTTTCATAATCTGCTGTTGGTATTTCCTTTAAAAATCTTGATGTAAGATTTGAAACGTGCTTACCATTGTGCATTCTTGATTTAGCAGTTGTAAGGTACAACTGTTTCTTTGCTCTTGTAATACCTACATAACAAAGACGTCTTTCTTCTTCCATAGCATTCATATTAGCTGACTGTGTAGACATATAGCTAGGGAATATACCTTCTTCAAAACCAATAATAAATACAGTATCAAACTCAAGACCCTTTGCACTATGCAATGTCATAAGAACTGTAGTATCCTGGTCTTCTGTAAAGGCATCTACATCTGCCACAAGTGCTACATCTTCAAGGAAAGCACTAACACTGGCATCATCTGGATTTTGGTCTTCAAATTGAGCAGCCTTATTTAAAAGTTCATTTATGTTTTCTATTCTGCCATTTGCCTGCTCTGTACGTTCAATTCTCAATTCTTCAATGTACAATGTTACAGCCAAAATCTTATCCAAAATTTCTGATGCAGACATAGTTTCGGCACAATTTCTTAAATCCTCAATAAGTCTTACAAAATCAGAAATAGACTTTTTAGCCTTTGGGCTTAATGTATCTATTTTTTCCACGTTGCTTAAAGCCTCATAGAAGCTCATATCGTTGTCAATAGCATATTGACTTACTCTGCCAATACTTGTATCGCCAATACCTCTCTTAGGTACATTTATTATTCTTCTAATAGGCAAATCATCATTTGGATTATTAATAGCCTTTAAATATCCCAAAATATCTCTTATTTCTTTTCGGTCATAAAATCTTGTACCTCCAAAAAGCCTATATGGAATACCCTGTCGTATTAAAATTTCTTCCATAATTCTGGAAAGAGAATTATTTCTATATAATATAGCAAAATCCTGATATTTTTTGCCCTTCTCTATGCCCTTCTTAATCTGCTCGCAAACATATTCGGCTTCTTTAAAATCATTGTAGCACTGGCAATAAATAATTTTATCTCCACCGTCAACATCTGTCCAAAGTTTCTTGTCTTTTCTAGTGTAGTTATGCTTTATAACTTCATTGGCAGCATCAAGAATTACATTTGTAGACCTGTAATTTTGTTCAAGTTTAATAACGCTTGTATTCTTAAAATCGTTTTCAAAATTAAGAATATTCTTTATATCAGCACCTCTCCAGCCATAAATACTTTGGTCATCGTCACCAACAACGCAAAGATTATGATGCTTAGCTGACAACAATTTTATAAGCTGATACTGTGACGCATTTGTATCCTGATACTCGTCTACCATTATATACTGAAAACGGTCCTGATACTTTTCAAGAACTTCCGGACACTTTCTAAAAAGCTCAACTGTCATAAAAATAAGGTCATCAAAATCAAGAGCATTATTTTCTCTCAACTTATTCTGATATTCTGTATATATTCTGGCATAAGTTTTCTTGAAAAAGTCACCATTAATAGCATTATCAGCATATTCCTCTGCTGAAATAAGATTATCCTTACTGTTACCTATTTCACTTAAGATGTTTCTAGGTGGAAATCTTTTATCGTCAATATTTAATTCTTTTAAAACAAGTTTTATAAGTCTTTCGCTATCATCTGAATCATAGATTGAAAATCTATTGCTATATCCTATTTTGTCAATTTCACGTCTTAAAAGCTTAACACAAGTAGAATGGAATGTGCTTACCCATACTTCATCACCTTTTTCAGTAATGGAAGCAACTCTTTCCTTCATTTCTCTTGCAGCTTTATTAGTAAATGTAATCGCCAAAATATTAAAAGGTCGTACTCCCTTTTCAATTAAATATGCTATTCTGTGAGTAAGAACTCTTGTCTTACCACTACCAGCACCAGCCAACAACAAAAGAGGTCCTTCTGTAGTAAGGACCGCTTTTTTCTGCATAGGATTAAGCCTTTCAATCAGTTGTTCAATCGTTTCCATTATTGTTATTCTCCATTCGTTTCAAAATAAGATTATATCCACCGTCACCATAATTAAGACATCTGTTGACACGACTAATAGTCGCCGTAGATGCACCGGTCTTTTCTCCTATTTCGCTGTATGTTATATTTTCTTTTAACATTTTTGCAACAGCAAAACGCTGGGCAATAGACTTAAGTTCGTGAATTGTGCAAAGGTCATCAAAAAATTTATAACATTCTTCTATGTTATCGAGATTTAATATACCCGTCATCAAATCCTGTACTTCTTTGCTATTTCTCAATTCGGCTATCAAACAAATCACCTCATGGGTCAATATTTTACCTATGTATTTTAACACTTTATATCATTAAAGTAAACCTATTTTTGACAAAAAAACAGTGTAGAAGCAACTGTCCTCCACACTGTTACATCACTTTGTTTATATCATAAAAAAGCTGTTTTCGGAGCCTTCGCCATTAAATACATAATAGCATTTCTTTTCTTCAGGCTTTAAATAAAGCTGAACTGTATGTAAATCCTTAACCTTGTTACCTTCTGCCTTCCAAATTTCCTTAGCAGTATCCATTAAAGACTTTGTATCTACAGTATCTCCTCCAAATTGTACGAATACATCACTCTTCATAAGTAAATTCCCCTTTCTTTAAGTAAATACCTTAAAAATCCTTTTGTAATATAATACTATTAATTTGCTGTTTTGTCAATACCAACAGAAATACACTCTATTTTAGACACAGAAACTTCAAAAGCTGTTTTTTCTATGTAATTATTTTCGTCTATTTTTTTATGGTATATTCTTGACTGCATTCTTCCATACACACTTATGTTATCTCCTACAGAAAGTGTTCCTGCAAATCTAGCATTTCTACCCCAACAGATAACCGGAATATAGTCAGATTTATTATATGCTCTGTTTACTGCCAACAACACATCAGCTATTTCTCTGCCAAAAGGTGTCTTTCTGTAAACAGGTTCTTTACAAATAAATCCTGTAAGTTTAATTTCATTAGGATTGCCACAAAAATCATCTTCCTTTACGGCAATATCCTTTGCAAAAACAGTAAGCATTAAATGGGTTTTGCCATCAACATAATTGTTATATGACCTAAGCTGTCCTTGCACTTCCACTGTTGAACCTACAGATATATTTTCAGTAATAATAAGTCTTTCAGAAATTGTTACCGGCAATATATCTTCAGTATCACTTAATCGTTTACATTCTAATTTAAAGCAATAAAAACTCTCTCCATACACTTGATGACTATATTCAAAATCTGAAATAATCTTTCCTGTCAAATGTATAATGTTGTTGTTTTCTAAATTGTTTTCCATAAAAAAGCTCCCCTCGTTGTTTTAATATAGTCCATATTTATTTTTATTCAACTACTATTGCTTTTAGAATAGAATTTATAAAATAATTTGTGAATTTAATTTTAACGAATATATAACTAGCTCTGAAATTTCGATATTATAATTCATTTCTAAAGCTTTTTTATAAAACTTCAACTGAACTTCATATCTTTCGACAAGTTCTTCCATGCTCTTTACATTGTCAGTTTTATAGTCCACAAGAACATAGTTATCACCATCTTTAAAATAAAGGTCAATGATACCGTTTATTAAAATTCTATCTTCCACTTTTTTATAATTGCTGCCCCAAAATTCTTCCGGTAAAGTTCCATTTAACTTAGCAACTTCATCAGGTGTCATATACATTATAAATGTACTTTCTTTGTGTATATCCTCTACCGGTATTTTTTTAATTCTCTGTCCCAAAGGTGAGTTGAGAAAAGCTACTATCTTCTTTAAATCAACAGCCTCTGCTTCATTAACAGATAAGAAACCTTTTTTCACAAAAGTATCCACTGCATTTTGGACTTCATCTTCTGTACTAACAGTTAGAAAATCTAATTTTTCTAATATAGCGTGGTACACAGAACCAAGCTGAGCCGGTGATATTTTATCAGCATTTTCTTTCATAAATTTAGGCATAGGATAAACTGCATTTTGTTCCCTAAAGGAACTGGCTATTTTTTCAGTATCTCCATTTTCTACTATTTCAGCTGTATGCCTTCTCTTTATTTCTGTAATAGACATATTTGTAGGTATCTGTGATGCAAATTCATTTGGATAAACCCAATCCAGCTTTTTTGCAATATTAATATATTCATCACTTTCTTTAATATCCTGAGGTGGAACAATATTACTAAGACTATCTTCTTGAAGCTGTGTAACTTCTTCATTTTTTATTAAATAATCCTGCATATTAGGAACATAAATATTTTCAACATCTATATAATCCTCTTTGCACCCCTTTACAGTATATGAAAGCCATTTCATTATATTATTCTGTTTTTGCATCAATGTAGGAATAAATTTTCCATTTTTATTTTGATATATATCTTTATTTTCAGTTACATCTAAAACACTATCATTACAGCCAATTAATATTAGCTTTTCTCTTGCTCTGGTACAAGCAACATAGAATAAACGCATTACCTCTGACAATTCCAAATGTTTCTTTCTCAGTTTTCCTATATAATTTGGTATAGTACCATAGGATTGCATTTCAAAGCTGTCTCTGTAATTAACAGCAAGTAAATTTTTATCTATAAATGCCCTTTCTGTTGTATCTCTATGATTTTCATTTAAAGATGCTCTGCCTAAGTTAGCAACAAAAACAACAGGATATTCCAAGCCCTTACTCTTATGTATAGTTGAAATTTTTACACTGTTACTATCTGATGCACTTCCTAAATCCTGAGCATTTAAAGCAGTATTTTCTGCAAAATCTAAAAATCCATTTATACCAAAGCAATTTTTAGCATCATATTCCAAAGCTAATTCTTTGAACAATATTAAATTTACTTTTCTGTTTTTTCCGTCAGGAAGGAATGAAACATAATTATATAAATTAGTTTCCAAATAAATTTCTGAAATCAAGTCATACATACTTGTTTCCAACGCCATATTTCTAAACTTATTTATATCATCTATAACTTGTTGAGCTTTTTGTTTTAATTCAGCATTTTCATTGTCATTTTCACAATATTTCAATAAAGCTATATAAATATTTGAATTAAACTCTGCTTTCTTTATCTCAACTAATTCATCAGCTGAAAAATTATAAACAGTTGAATATAACAAGCTAACAAGAGGAATATCCTGCATAGGATTATCCAGTACTCGTAAAAAATTAAGTAACAATTTAACTTCAAATGTATCGACTAAAGCATTTTCCAATTTAAGTGAAACCGGTATACCGGCTTTCATTAAATATTCCTTCATTGTATTTCCTGTACCTGTAACATCTGATAGTTTTAAAGTTTTCATCAGAATACATATATCACCGTATTCCAATTTTCTTGTCTTATTAGGTTCATTCTTTATACTTATATCCATAGTACCTACAAGTTCTTTTATTCTATGGGCAATTTCACTGGCTTCATAATAAACTATATCAGCATCTTCCGGTACTCCGTCATAATACTCACCACAAGTACATTCCATTGTACCAATTTCACTATCATATCTAACTTTTTTTGTGTTTTTACTAGGTTTATATATAGATACAATTTCTGTATTGTATATCTTATCATCTGCATTAGGAAATTTTGACCCTGTTATAAGCTTAGTATCTTCTCCATACTCTACTTCGCCAAGGGTTTCTGACATAAGTCCATTAAATATATAATTACTAGCCTCTAAAATCTGCTTTCTTGAACGATAATTCTCTGAAAGCATAATTTTATAACCTTCTTTGTCACTTTCTATTTTGCCCTTATATACTTCATATTTTTTGTACTTTTCATTAAATACTTCTGGGTTTGCCTCTCTAAATCTATATATAGCTTGCTTTATATCACCAACCATAAATAAATTGTGTCCATTAGATATAGCTCTCAATATATCATCCTGTAAGAAACTTATATCCTGATATTCGTCAACAATAATTTCTGCAAATTCTTCAGAATATCTTTCTGCAACAGCAGTTTTGTTACCATTTTCATCTACTAATATATCGTGGCAAAATCTAGCAATATCATTAAATGTATATTTTTGCTGTTCAAATTTCTTTCTCATTAATATTTTGCTATAATCTCTTACACAATCAATAAGGGTTTCAATTAAAGGAGCTTGTTTTTTTAGTATTTCAAAATCATCATATGATATAGACTCATACTTTGAAGCAAAAATATCAAAAACATTTTCTTTAAAAATCTTGGCATTTGTTTTTATTTCGTTTGCAATTTCTATAGCCTCTATTTTTAAATTATTTTTTTCCTTATCACCCTTTTTAGCAGGGGTTAAAAGTCTACCTCCAAAAACACCACTAACATCAAGATTACTAAACTCTTTAGCACTTTCAGAAATATAGCTTTCATTTAATTTAGTGACAAAATCATTTATATTATCAGCAACATATATACCATTTCTTATAGTGTCAGTTAATTTTGTTTGGCTATCTAAGTAAGCCAAACGTTCCTTTAAATCTCCAATATTAATATCAAACTCTCTTTTTGCATCATTAATATCATCTACATTTTCTGCAAACAATTCCTTATATGCCTTAGCAAAATCTGATGTATAGTAATCGTCCTCATTTGATATATTCTCTATTTGACGATACATTTCCATTATTTGCTCAAACCATTTTTCTCTGTTTGAGAAGTTTTCTATTTTATTGAGAACTGATAATATAACTGTTTTTAAATTTCTATCAGTATAATTTTGGCATAAATTATCACACAGTGCCATAAAGTTTGGATTTTTTTCTTGGTATTTTAACTCCATAAATTCGTCCATAGCTTCTGACTGCATTTGGTCATTTTCCCAACTGTCACAAATTTTGAAATTAGGGTCTAAGGAAAGTGTTTCTTCGTCTGTTTCAAAAATCAATTTTTGGAAATTTTGTTTTACTACAGTTGAACAATATGAGTCTATTGTTGTAATACTTGCTCTATTTAAAAGAGAAATCTGTTTTCTTAAATGATTCTCGTGTTTTTCTAATTCATTTATTTTATTTAAATTTTCTTTTTTGTTTTTTTCTTTTCTTATTCTTTTTATTTCATCATTAATAGCTTTTCTTATACGTTCTGTCATTTCGCCTGTAGCTGAAACAGTAAACGTAGCAACAAAAAGCCTATCTATATCAACGGGATTTTTTTCATCTGTTAAAAGAGAGATAACTCTCTTTGTCAGTACATAGGTCTTTCCAGACCCAGCACCTGCACTGACAAGAGTGTTTGCTCCCCTAATGTAAACAGCCTCTCGCTGTTTATCATTTAAACCATCATCTTTTTTATTTTCTTCATTTAAAACTTGCTGTTTTAATTCCTCATTTTTATCCATAATTTTTATAAATCTTCACTAAACTGGTTCATATAAAGGGAATAATAAAAACCTTTCTTTTCAAGCAGTTCAGTATGATTACCCCTTTCAATTATTTCTCCATCTTTTAATACAGCAATCAAGTCTGCATTTCTTATTGTTGAAAGTCTATGAGCAATTACAAATGAAGTTCTTCCTTCCATAAGGTTTAACATAGCTCTTTGAATTTTTACTTCTGTTCTTGTATCTACATTACTTGTTGCCTCATCAAGAACCAATATCTTAGGGTCAGCAAGTATTGTTCTTGCAATAGCTATCATCTGCTTTTGACCCTGACTAAGAGTGTCTGTATCTTCTGAAAGTTCTGTATCATATCCATTATTTAATCTTCTTATGAATTCGTGAGCCTGTGCCAATTTAGCAGCCTCTATAACTTCTTCATCTGTTGCATCAAGTCTGCCATATCTTATATTTTCCATTATTGTACCAGTAAATAAATAACTATCCTGCAATACAATACCTAGTGTTTCTCTCAAACTATTTCTCTTAATCTTTCTAATATCTGTACCATCAATTTTTATTGACCCACTCTGAATATCATAAAATCTAGTAAGAAGATTTATTATAGTTGTTTTACCAGCACCTGTTGGTCCAACTAAGGCAATAGTCTGACCGGATTTTGCATATAAATTTATATTCTTAAGAATTGGGTGACCCTCTTCATAAGAAAAACAAACATCATCAAAATCTACTCTACCATTAATATCCTTTAATTCAATAGCATTTTCATCGTCTGCCGGTTCTGGTAACTGTTCCATAACGGTGAATACTCTTTCTGCACCAGCTACAGCCGAAAGAAGCGAGTTATACTGTGTAGCAATTTCATTAAAAGGTCTGCCAAACTGTCTTGAATAAATCAAGAAACTTGTTATAACACCGGGAGTAATTCCTGCTAAAGCACCTACAACAACTATAAGGGCATAAGAACAACTATTTATAAAAGTTGAGCAAGGTCCCATAAATCCAGAAAAAATCTGAGCATTAGTACCAACTTTTTTAAGCTCCTGATTGAGGACTTCCATTTTTTCAAGCTCATACTTTTCCTTTACAAATGTTTTTACAACCTTCTGTCCTGATATAACTTCTTCTATATTACCATTTAAAGCACCTAACGCCACCTGCTGTTTTACAAAATATACTCTTGAACGTTTTGTAATAAACTTAGTCATTAAAAACAGAAAGGGTATTGTTGCAACTGTTACTACTGTCAAAATAGGGTTAAGTACAAGCATAAATATAAATATACCAATAATAGTCATTAAAGACTGGACAGCCTGAACTAAACTTACATTAAGTGAGTTTGCTATTGCATCAACATCATTTGTAACTCTACTCATTATATCACCTTTTGAATTGGTATCAAAGTATTTTAAAGGTAAAGTCTGTAATTTATTAAATAAATCTTTTCTTATTTCAAATACTGTATTTTGTGCAAGATTTACGCAAAGCTGTGTTTGTAGCCAAGTAAAGAGAGCTGACAAAAGATATAACACTACAAGTCCTGCTATTACTTTTGCTAAAGCCCCAAATTTTCCCGGTAAAACATAATTATCTATAGCTGTACCTACAGCTCTTGTAGATATTAATGTTGTCAAAGTTGTAAATAAAACTAAGAAAAATACTATTATTAATTTAATTTTATGGACAGAAATATATTTCCATAATTTTTTCAATGTAGCCATTGTATTTTTAGGCTTTTGAGGGGCTGCGTGTCTATCTCCTCTGCCTCCACCAAAAGGTATTGGTGACTTTTTGTTATCTGCCATTTAATTCGTCCTCCTCTCTTATTTGGGATTCATATATTTCACGATATTCCTCAGAATTTGCCATTAAATAATCGTGATTACCCTCTCCAATTATTTTTCCTCCGTGAATTAATATAATTTTATCACTATTCATAACAGAAGAAATTTTCTGAGCAATAATAATCTTTGTCACATCTTTGTATTTGTTCTTTAAAACACTTTGGATTTTAGCTTCTGTGCCAGTATCTAAGGCACTTGTACTATCATCAAAAATAAGTATTTTAGATTTTTTCAAAAGTGTTCTGGCTATGGATATTCTCTGCTTCTGTCCACCGGAAACATTAACACCCATCTGACCTAATTCTGTGTCAAAGCCATTGTCTGTATTAACAATAAAGTCATAAGCCTGAGCATCTTTAGCACATTCGATAATTTCTTCATCTGAGGCATTACTATCGCCCCATTTTATATTGTTTTTAATAGTACCTGAAAAAAGTATTGTTTTCTGTAACACAGTACCAATAGAGCTTCTCAAATAGTCAAGGCTTATATTTTTTACATTCTTTCCATCAATAAATATATCGCCCTCTGTTGTATCATATAATCTAGGTATAAGATTAACAAGTGTAGACTTACCTGCACCAGTTTCACCTAATATACCAACTGTTTCTCCCGAATTAATTGTCAAATTAATATTTTCAAGAACAGGGTCTCCTGTACTTTCAGGGTATCTAAAAGACACATTTTTAAATTCAATTTTACCCTTGTCTATTCCTGAAGTAATGGCATTTTCCGGTTCTGTAATATCTATTTCAGTTGCAAAAATTTCGCCTATTCTTTCAGCAGAAGCTCCACCTCTTGAAATCATTACAAATACCATACTTACCATCATTAATGACATTAAAATCTGTGTAAGATAAGTAATATATGCCATTAAATCTCCTGTAGGCATAATGTTTTCAAATACCATATGTCCACCACGCCACAAAATAATAACAGTCACAACATTCATTATGATTATTAAAACAGGGAAAATTAATGTAACAATTCTAAAAGCAGATATTGTTGTATCTCTTAATTCTGTATTTCGTACATCGAATTTTTCTTTTTCTTTCTTTTCCCTTACAAAAGATTTAATAACTCTAACACCAGCAAGATTTTCTCTCATAACTGTATTTACGTTATCTATTTTTTGCTGAACTATGTTAAATAATGGTCCAACTTTTCTTATAATAAGAAAAACAGATGTAAATAAAACAACAATAGCTACAACTAATATAAGTGATAATCTGGTATTAATTGTAATAGCCATAATTAAGCCACCAATAAATGTAGCCGGTGCTCTGACCAACATTCTTAAACTCATCATTACTATCTGTTGCACCTGTGTAATATCGTTTGTAAGTCTTGTAATAAGAGAAGATGTTTTGAACTTATCAAGATTTACAAAAGAAAAATTTTGTATTCTATCAAGCATATCTTTTCTTATATCTGTACCAAAGCCCATAGATGCCTTTGATGAGCAAATTGTACAGCCTGCACCACCTACAATACCGAAGAAAGCTATAATAATCATAAGTATTCCTCGTGAAATTATATAGCTAAAATCGTGATTTGCTACACCAATATCTACAATGTAACTCATTATTTTAGGCATAAGCAATTCACTTCCAACCTCTACAATCATTAAAAGAGGTGCTAAAATAACATAAAGCCAATAAGGCTTCAGGTATTTCAAAAGTTTTCTCATTGTTTATTTCCTCCTAAATTTAGAAATCTAACTATATTATTATAAAATCTTAATTTTTAAAGTCAAGTATACATCCCTTAAATTTATATTAAATATATTAAAATTATTGAAAAAATATATATTTCTGTTATAATAAGCCTTATAGAGATTTTTAAAGGAGAGTGTATATAAAGTGAGAAGAATGAATCCAAAAACTAAGAGAATTGTTGCTGGCGTAGTTGCTATATTTTTGATTGTTGCTATGGTATTAAGTTCATTATCCATTATATTTATACACTAAGGAGTTTTTATGAAAAACAAGATAAATAATATTGTTCCTGTATTAATTGAAAAGTTTAAAATTTTCATTAAATACACTAAAAAATACAGTATAAAATTAAAAGATAAAGTTATTGAATTTTTAAACAGCGATTATATCGCTGATAAAGATACATTCAAAATTAAACCTCTCCATATTATAGCCGTTGCTGTTCTTATTGTTGCCTCAATAGGGAGTGGAATATACTCTAAAAATGCTATTAATGCAGCAAAGACAGACTCTGTAAAAGAGGCTCTCGATACGGATTTAATTTACCCAGGTGCTTTTTTAAATAACTATCCTATTGGTGGTTTAACTGTAGAACAAGCTCTTGACAGAGGTGAAAACGATTATTCTAAATTAGAACTTCAAAATGTAATTTATTTATCAAGTAATCATACAAGCTACAACAAGAGATTTACATATTACGATTTAGGTGCAAGATTAGATATTAAATCAGCCATAAATGAAGCCTATAGCTATGCCAGAACAGGTAAAATAGCTGACAGAGTAGAAGAATATACTACTTTACTTAATAAGCGTAAATATTTAAACCCTTCTTATTTTGTTGATAGAAACACTGTAAAAGCTTGTATTGAAAAAATTGAACCAGAAATTAATAATGACTTAGATTTTTACAACGAAAAGTTAGATGTAGAAAAAACAACTGATACTGTTGTTTCTGTTATGGAAAAAAGAATGTCTGAAGCATCAGTAGTAATATCAACATTACCAAAATAACAAAAGATTAACATAGGGTGAATACAAAATGAACGCAGAACACAGACCAACAAAAAAGCATAAAATAAGACGTAAAGCAACTAAAAAAAGATTAGTTAATATTGCTGTTGTTTTTGTTGTTGGACTTAGTGCTATTCATTTTTCTTGGCGACCAGCTTTAAGCCACTATTACCAAATAAAAATCAATCGCCCTGTTAAACAGACTGAACCTAGAATAAAAAAAGGTATACTTGTAGACGGTATGGATTTAAGTGGTATGACCTACGAAAAGGCACTAAGCACCGTTAAGTCTAAAATTAAAACAAACTACGAAGGTGTTGTATTTACCATTGAGAGTACAGACGGCAAGCATAAGTATGAGTATACCCTTGATGATTTTGATATTAAATTCAACATTGATGATACTGTAAAACAAGCTGTAAATTTTGCTCAAACATCATCTGATAATTGGTGGCGTGAATTTAAAACTCTTGAAAGTGGCACTGTAAATATGCCAGTTATGACATATAGCCCAGATAAGGTTAATTCAGCTATAAATAAAATCAAAAGTGATATTATTGTTGAAGCCAAAGATGCTACCGAAAAAAGAGTAAATGGTAGTTTCCAAGTAAGTCAATCACAAATTGGCTACAATTTTGACTATGAAAAGGTTTTAAATGAGCTTACTCAAAGCATAAAAGACAATGATTTTAATAAGACAATTAAATTTGATATAACTGAAACTAAGCCAAAATACGAATCTAGTATATTTACCGGTGCTGACAAGCTTATTGGTAACTATTCAAGCCCATATAAAGGTAATGATGAAAACAGAGTTCAGAATCTTAGAAATGCTTGTAGTAAAATAAACGGTGTTATATTATATCCCGGCGAAGAATTTTCTACCAATGCCCACTTTAATCCTTGTACAGAAGAAAATGGTTGGGCTTTAGCCGGTACTATTGTTAAGGGTAAAATAGAAGACAGTGTTGGTGGTGGTATGTGTCAGGTTTCAAGTGCCTTGTATGATGCAGTTCTATATGCAGAACTTGAAGTTACAGAAAGACATAATCATTCTATGAAAGTCGGTTATTCTCCTTATGCCTTTGATGCCACATTGGCTGGGGATTATAAGGATTTTAAGTTTAAAAACAATACCAATAAGGCTGTTTATATAGAATCCTATTTAACTTCATCAAATGTTGTTGTAAATCTATATGGGGAGGAAATTCACCCTGCCGGAAGAACTATAGAACTTGAAAACAAACTTATTGAAGAAACTGACCCTGATGACCCTGTAGAAAAGAAAGACCCTACTCTTTTAGAAGGGGAAACTGAAGTTGTAACTCCTTTAAAGGGTTACAAATACGAGCTTTATAAAAAGGTGTATGAAGATGGTGTATTAAAGGATACTGTAAAAATTAACACTAGCACATATTCTCCAAGACAACAGGTTACTTACATAGGTACTAAGAAATCTGAAACTACTACAGAGTCCACAGAAACTACTACAAAGAGTTAAATATTATACTGGTATGGTTTATATTTCCATACCAGTTTTTTACGTATATATAGCAAAAAAGGACGGACAAGTCAGTAACTTATCCGTCCTCAGTTCTTTATTTTACATAATCATATTTTCTTACATAATCTATAATAGTGGCAACAGCATTATCAATGCCAACCTTACCTGTATTAATTACTAAATCATAATTATTCATATCTTTCCAAAGGTTGCCTGTATAGAATTTATAATAAGATGCACGTTTTTTATCAGTCTTATTAATAATATCTTCTGGCTTTTTACCTTCAGGAGTTGTATATAACGAACGAAATCTTTCTACTCTGAAGTCCATATCAGCTTTCAAGAAAATCTTAATAAGATGAGGTTCTTCTCTTAAAACATAATCTGCACAACGACCAATTACAACACAATTTTTTTCCTTTGCTGTATCTCTTATAATTTCAGCCTGTAAACCAAAAAGTTTGTCATTATCAGGCATTGCACCGGCAGCATTTGCTCCGTATGTACCAAGAACTAATGAATAAAGTAAGCTATTTGTAGCTACTTCATCAACTTTTTCAAAAACAGACTCATCATAGCCAGACTTTTTCGCTGCCTCTGTAATAAGCTGTTTATCTAAGAAAGTATATCCTAGTTCATCAGAAACTTTTTTGCCAATTTCTTTACCACCACTACAGTATTCTCTGCAAATTGATATAATTGTATTATTCATAAAAATCCCCTCCTAAACTATCTATAGCCCTATTCTACTATATCTATACTATTTTGTCTACAATATTAATTGTCAAACTTAAGTATAAATACAGGTGGATTTTTCTCCTTTTGGAGCATAATTGATATAGCTTCCTCAAGACTTGAAGCCTCGAAAAACTCAAGTTTATTCTGAGAATTAACGTGACCTATAAGTCTCTTTCCTGTTGCCTTTGGTTCAATATAAACAAAGTTACCAGCACCACATTCGTATGCACCTTGTTTCATATCTCCGTCTTTTATCATACCTAATGATACTAAAGAACTAACATAGTCATCAAAACCTGTAACAATAGTACCATAGTCTTTAATATTGTAAATAGGTAAAAGTCCAAGTTCCATATCTGGGTATCTTTCATTCATATACTGCTTTGCATTAGCAACTGTAGCTAAGTCATTAGCAATTATACCCCATTTTCCATTGTCATTTAAAAAGGCAAATTCCTTAATATCTGTAGGGTCATCAAGACTACCAACAACAAGCACAGCATATTTATTGTCACAAGCTATATGCTTAACATCAATATTGCCACTAACTCCTGATGCCTTTATAATAGCATTATATTCGTCTTCGCCCTTTTTAGGATTTTTTATTTCTCCATGTTCAAAAGAATACATTCCAACTAATTGCTGATACTGCTGTGCTGTAAGCATTTTAGGTTCTACGCCTACACCAGCTAAGAAATAACCGTTTTTAGTATTTAATGCTGTAAAAACAGATAAATCCTTTTCTCCGCCTTCAGCACCTATAACAGAATTATAATCTGAAGGTCTAATTAATAAAACATCTGTATTTTTTACAATATCATCATCAGCTTTTGCATATCCATCAGCAATAATCTCAGACAAAGAAACTGTGTTTTCTTTTGAAAGGCTATACAAAAAACCAAACTGACTTAAAAATCCATCTGATACAGCCTTATCGTCATAATATTTCTGAGCACCTTCTACTACAGTAATCATTGAATTAACCTGTTCATCACTAGGCTCAAAATCAGAAAGACCAATTTTGTAATCCACAGTACCGTCTTTATTAGCAGAAGCATTACCAACCTGTGCCTGTGTTGTAACTTCTGTCTGTTCAGTAGTAGTAGCGTTGTTAGAACCATTATGAATAAAATACATTCCGGCACCTGTTGCTACACCAACAGCAATAACAAAAGCACTTGCAGCAGCCATTCTCTTATCAATCATTTTTATATTCACTTTCCTTATCTTTTATTTCTTCATAAACTCTCTTGAGTTCATTTGAATGAATATCCAAAATTTCGGCAACTCTTTCTTCTACAACTGATAAATTGTCATCATAATCAATTACAATTTCCCATACTGGATTGTAATCATTATCAATTTCATCAATTTCAATAACATTGTCGCCGTAAGAATCATAGTTGTAATTATCAAAAATTGCACCATATTCCCAATCTTCTACATCTCTGTCAGTTGATATTCTAAGGTGTAATTTTTCACCATCATCTTCCTTTAATACAAACAAATTAACGATATATTCATCATTTTTATTTATATTAAGACTTCCTAATTCTTTTTCAAGAAATCCAGTTTCTTTATTTTTTAGCATTATAACAAATACAGTTTCTTGCTCCATATATATCTACCTCTTATTCTGCCTCGCTCCAACTATGTCTATGTAAATGTCCTTCCATTTGACAGCCCTTAAAAGAGTTCTGTCTTAAAGCCTCATAGAGAACAATAGCCACAGAATTGGATAAATTTAAACTTCTATATTGTTCAAGCATTGGAATACGAATACTATTATCCTTGTAGTGAAGAAGTATTTCTTCAGGTATTCCAGAGCCTTCGCTACCGAACATAATAAAATCGTCATCCTTAAATTTAACATCTGAATATGTATTCAGAGCCTTAGTTGTTGCCATATAAATATTAGCATTAGGATTTTTGTTGAGGAAATCCTGGAAATTTGTGTAATAATGTACATCTAAATCTTTCCAATAGTCCATACCAGCTCTTTTAAGCGATTTATCATCAATCTTAAAACCTAAAGGCTCAATTAAGTGTAACGAAGTACCTGTTGCAACACAAGTTCTACCAATATTACCTGTATTTTGAGGTATTTCTGGTTCGTGTAAAATTATGTTCATTTTAAAATTCATTTCCTTTACATATATATTAATACAATTATATATTACCACAAATATAAGTTTTTTACAACAAATAAAAATCATATATTTTTCAAATTACTATTGACAGAATAGAAAATTTATATTATGATAAATAATAATTATTATTTATCATTTATTATAAAGGAGGTGTCCTATGAATACTTTAGCCGCAAATTTAAAGCAAAATCATTTAAAAGTAACTCCTCAAAGATTATCTATCTATTCATATTTAACTAATACTACTGCTCATCCTAGTGTAGAAACTATTTACAACGACTTAAAGGAAGAACACCCTTCTTTAAGCCTTGCTACTGTATACAAAACTGTAGCTTCTTTAAGAGATGCTCATCTTGTAACAGAGTTTAATGTTGGAGAAGATAGTCACAGATATGATGCAAATACAAGTTTTCATCCTCATTTGATTTGCACAAGATGTCATTGTGTAGTTGATTATCTCAATCCTACAGCTTTAGAAAGTTCTGCTCTTAGCAATTTAAGAACACAGATTGCAGAAAAGAAAGGCTTCCGTGCTGAAGCTCAGGAATTTGATATTTACGGTATATGCCCTGATTGTCAGGCAAAAGAAAACAACTAAAAAAACAAGGTCCTAGGACCTTGTTTTTTTGTTAGAATAAGACTATCTACTGTTAGAATTTGAATTAGAGTTAGAGTTGGAATTTGAATTGTTAGTACAGTTAGAATTTGAACGACTATTTGACTTTGACTTGTTGTTGCTCTGTTCATCAAAGTTCATATCTTCTGCAAATTCTACTCTACTGTTCTTGTTAGTTCTGGACTTGCTGTTGCTGTTGTTTTCATAATTGTTGTTCATAACAATAATCCTCCTTTAATTATATGAAGGCAAACCCTTCAAGAGATATTATTGTCCAATCATAAAAATATATACAACATTTTTTAATCTTCTAAAACATTTTCAACACTTTCAAGTGTCATTCTTCCAAGTTTTGCTGCTCTGAACTCATCAATAAGAATATCTGCTGCTCTCTTTAAATCAAGTTCATTACCCTTTAACTTAAATCCTCTGTTTACAGCAATTTCACTTAATACTTCTTCTGATTTTGTATTTTCGTCATATGTTACCTTATATCTTTCAGCCAAAGCACTCGGATATAATTTTCTTAAATAATCAATTAATTTGCAAGCAAGAGTTTCTGAGTCAAGAATATCGTCATTAATAGCTCCTGTAAAAGCTAATCTTTCACCTACTCTCTGGTCTTCAAACTTAGGCCATAAAATACCCGGTGTATCTAAAAGTTCAAAATCACGCTTTACTCTTACCCATTGTTTACCTCTTGTAACACCAGCTTTATCACCAGTTTTAGCAAGAGCCTTGCCTACAAATTTGTTAATTAAAGTTGATTTACCTACATTAGGAATACCAACAATCATTGCTCTCGTTGGAGTAAAAAGTCTGCCACGAAGTCTTAATCTTTCAAGCTTTTCAGCCATAAGTTCTTTTGAAACTTCTGTAATATCCTTAATACCTTTTCCTGTAATAGAGTTTACTTCAATTACTTTAAAGCCCTTATCTTCAAAGTATGCTCTCCACTCTTTTGTTTTCTTTTCGTCAGCTAAATCCACCTTATTTAAGATAACAATTCTCTTTTTGTTTCTTGCTAAATTATCAATTTCCGGATTTTTACTACTAAATGGAAGTCTAGCATCAAGCAATTCAATTACAATATCTACTAAAGATATATTTTCTTCCATCATTCTTCTTGTTTTAGTCATATGACCAGGATACCATTGTATGTTCATAACATTTCGCCTCCTTTTATAAATTTTGTACTTTATTATAATAATAACTAGAAATATATTTTATTCTAGTTTTATGGACTAAAAAGAAAAAGCCCTCGGTCAACGCCGAGGGTCAAAAAATTACTTACTTCTTCTGTGGATATCTTCCTTAACCTTAGCTGCCTTACCGATTCTACCTCTGAGGTAGTTAAGCTTAGCACGTCTAACGATACCATATCTAACAACTTCGATACGGTCAATTCTTGGAGAATGTACTGGCCAAGTTCTTTCTACACCTACACCGTAAGAAATTCTTCTTACTGTGAAAGTTTCCTTAGCGCCGCCACCCTGTCTCTTAAGTACAACACCTTCAAACATCTGAAGTCTTTCTCTTGTACCTTCAACAACCTTAGCGTAAACTCTTACTGTGTCACCTACGTTAAATTCAGTAACTTCTGGCTTAAGCTGTTCGTTTTCGATTTCTCTAATAATTGAATAATTCATAAGGCTTTGCCTCCCTTTCATCATAAATGTTCATAAATACCCTTTGGATTAATGGCTTCCTGCCACAAGTACCAGCGGAACATTCGTACTCACAAGTCGATATTATAACATAATACTTTCCAAAATGCAAGCATTATTTTATTTTTTTAATCTTTCGATAAGAGAACTGAAATAATCCGGTAATTCTGAATTAAATTCCATATATTCTCCTGTTCTCGGATGAATAAAACCTAAAACCTTTGCATGAAGAACCTGACCATTTAAATTAAAAGGACATTTCTTTGGTCCATATACAGGGTCTCCTAAAAGTGGATGACCTATATAAGACATATGAACTCTAATCTGATGAGTTCTTCCTGTTTCAAGTTGTAACTCAACCCAAGTATATTTACCCAATTTTTCAATTACTTTATAATGGGTAACAGCATTTCTACCACCCTGCATAACAACAGCCATTTTCTTTCTGTCATTTTTAGAACGGTCAATATTTCTGTCTACAGTACCGCTTTCTTCACTAAAACTATTGTAAACAATAGCATTATATACTCTTTTCATAGAGTGCTCAGCAAGCTGTTCTGAAAGACCTTTATGTGCCAAATCTGACTTTGCTATAACCAAAACACCTGATGTATCCTTGTCAATTCTGTGAACAATACCAGGACGAAGTACACCATTTATACCGGATAAATTATCCCCACAATGGAACATTAAAGCATTAACCAAAGTTCCTGTATAATGTCCCGGTGCTGGATGAACAACCATATTTTGAGGTTTATTTATAACAATTAAGTCATCATCTTCATACATTATGTCAAGAGGAATATCCTCTGGCACAATATCAATATTCTCTGGAGGAGGAAGTTCAGCTTCTACTATATCTCCTATGCGAAGTTTATAATTTTTGCTTATTTTTTCTCCATTTACTGTTATATTTCCCTTTTCAATGTTTTTCTGCAAAGCTGAACGAGATATATCTTCCATTTCTTCATTAAGAAAAACATCTACTCTCTTGTTAACGTCATCTGTTTCAATAGTAAATACTTCCATACTATTTTCCCTCTTTTGTAAAACATAAGGAAACAACCAATAAAACAGCACCTATTACAACACAAATATCTGCGAAATTAAATACAGGGAAACTGTAGCCAAAAAAGTTAAATGACAACATATCCACTACATAACCTCTGAAAAGTCTGTCAATGCAGTTTCCTATTGCTCCACCAGCTACTAATACAAGTGCCAATGACGCAATTTTACTTTTATCTTTATTATATATCTTAGAATAATAAATACCACCAGCTACAACAACAATAACTGTAAGGGCAACGAAAAACCATCTTCCACCCATCATTGTTCCAAAAGCTGCTCCCCTATTTTCAACATATGTCAATGAAAAGAAATTTTTTATAATTTCTACTGAATTAATAGGCATAAGCATTGAAACAGTCATATATTTTGTTATCTGGTCTATTATTACAATAGCTAAAATAATTAAAACAGGCAATAAAAACATTTATTACACCTACTTTGCTATGTATTCTATAGCCTTTTTTATATTTGCCACATCATTAGATGAGTCAATGAAAGCCTCACCTATTTTCTTTAATGCAACTATCTTTATTTTGCCACTTGAAGTCTTTTTATCATAGAACATCTGATTATAAACTTCATCAACATTGTTATCACATCTAATAGGAAGTTCAAAAAATTCAAGTAACTTTTCAATATTTTCAATATCTTCCTTAGTTGTATTGCCACATTCCATAGAATAATAGAGAGCAGCAACCATACCAATAGCAACACATTCACCATGAAGCAATTTGAAATTGTTAAGTGTTTCAACTGAATGACCAAAAGTATGTCCAAAATTAAGAATAGCTCTCAAGCCTAATTCTTTTTCGTCCTTGCTTACAACATAGGCCTTTGCTTCACAGCATTTATAAATAACCTCAATAAGAGCATCATTATCTAATGATTTTATACTTTCCTTATTTTCAACACAGTATTCAAGGAAATCCTTGTCAATAATATAGCCGTATTTTATAGCCTCAGCAATACCTGCTGCAACTTCTCTATAAGGTAAAGTCTTAAGTGTTTCGCTATTTATAAAAACAAAATCCGGCTGATAAAAAGCACCAATCATATTCTTGTTGCCATTAAAGTCTACACCTGTTTTGCCACCTACACTACTGTCAACCTGTGCAAGTAAAGTTGTAGGTACCTGAACAAAACTAATACCTCTCATATATGTAGATGCAGCAAAGCCAGCCATATCACCAACAACGCCACCACCTAAGGCAACAACAACAGATTTTCTATCCAATTTTTCTTCTACAAAGAAGTTATAGAAATCACTGATTGTGCCTAAATGTTTGCTGTTTTCTCCTGCTTCAAAAACATAATGACAAACATCATACTTTTCTGAAAGCATAGACTCTATTGTTTCAAGATAATACTTTTCTACATTAGTATCTGTAATAATACAAAGTTTACTTGGCTTTAAACCAGACTTTTCAAAAGCTGAAACAAGTTCATCATAGCTATGGTCAATATAAATTGGATAATCTTTTAAAGCAGTTTTTACTTCTAAAATTTTCATATTAAACCTCTTATTCCTGTTCCTCGTTTAAACCTAATTCTTCTTCATACTGTTCAAGCATTTTTAATTCAGTTTCAAGGAGCATCTTTAACTTCCCCTTAACTGATTCGTACTCAGCCTTAAGTCTAATAATTTCGTTCTTTAACTGATAAAGTTGCTTATGAGCATCCTGCATAATATCAACAGCCTGCTGTTCAGCAGTCTTGACAATCTGACTAGCTTCAACTTCAGCATTGTGTTTTGTTTCCTCAACTGTTTTTTCAGCTCTTACAATAGAATTTCTAATTGTATCTTCCAAATCCTTGTAATATTTAAGTGCCTCTTCTGTTGTAGTAACCTTGTCCTGAAGTTTAGCATTTTCTTTGAAAAGTTTTTCAAATTCAACAATAACTTTGTCAAGAAAAGTATCTACTTCATCACAAGAGTAACCTAAAGCCACCTTTTTAAAATCAGCTGTTTCAATATCAACAGGTGTCATCATAATTCAACTTCCTCCTAAATCTATTTATAGACTTCTATATCAATAAGAAATCTATCTTTTTTCGTTTTTCCAAGAGTTTCTATTACTTTAACTCGTCCAAAACCACGAAGTGTAATCATATCTCCATTTTTAATGTTTTCAGACACAGATGTAATTTGTTTCCAATTTACAAAAGCCTTTTCGCCTTTTATTAAATCGGAAACCTTACCTCTTGAAATATTCAATGCCCCACTTAATATTGCATCTATACGCAGTGAAGCAACTGTTATTTTCTTTTCATTCACTTCTGAAGGTGTAGACTCAAAATGGTCTATAATTTTTGCGTTAACTTTTGTATGGGAAACTCTTTCCAAATTAGAAACTATATAATCAGCAATATCATCATCTACCATTATAACAGCTTTTTCATTCTGAATATATATATCGCCCACTTTATCACGAGTTATGCCTAAGCCTAAAACTGAGCCTAAGAACTCCCTATGAGTAAGAGTTTTACTATATTTGCCATTATATGTGACTTCAACATAGGAAATAGGAAATGAAGAATACTCCCCTTCATCATAATAAGGGAAAAAGCCCAACTTTAATCTTTCGGCATCTCCATAACCACCATAAAGTACTGTATTAAACTCACAACCCCTACATATTTCCTCTAATTTATGAGCCTTATAGGGGTCCATAAAATCTGAAAACTGAGGAACATTAATCTTAGCACACAAATTTCCTTTATCTAAAGCCTTAGCAAAAATTTTTCTTTCATCTTCATCGGAAATACTCTTTAGTAAATCTTTTTTACTTGCCATTAGAAAAATACCCCATATATAATGCTTGCAAGAATTCTATATATGAACATTATTACTAATAACGCCAACACTGGTGAAAAATCTACCATCATACCTCTGCCAAGTGGGGACTTATAAATTAATTTTCTAATAGGTCCCATTATAGGTTCAGTAATTGCAACTAAAATTCTTACAAAAATATTATTCTGACCTATTGGCAACCAAGATAATATACATCTTGCAAGAATTGCATATTCCAAAAGAGTATAAAAATAATAAAGTGCTTTTATTAATACAAAACCAATATTCGCATTAACCATACAAAACCTCACTATCTCCACATAGAAGAATTAGGTAACTTAATACCACTTGCCTCTAATTCACGTCTAAACTGTCCTGAAATATTAACATCATAAGGTGCTACAATGAAAATTCTACTTGAAACAGGTTGCATAGTACCGTTTAAGGCATAGCAAGCACCTGAGAAGAAGTCTGTGATTCTCTGTGCATTATCCTTTTCAACACCTTCAAGGTTAAGAATAACAACCTTAGACTTTAACTGAAGACTATCCTGACCGGCTTCTTCAAGTGTCTTTGGTGTAACAATAACAACCTGCATATTAACACTTGTGTTAATACTTAAAACCTTGTTAGATGCACCTCTACCCATATCCATTGATGAACCATAGTTTCTTGATGATGAGTAAGAAGTTCTGTAAGAAGACTGTGATTCAGTATTCTTCTTAGATGCAGATGAAGTTGAACCAAAGCCCATCTTCTGAGTAAATCCACCAAAGCCTGAGCCAAATGACCTTACATTACTGCCGTTACTTACTTCCTGTTCATTTTCATATTCTTCGCCATAATTGTCATTATATTCTTCTTCGTATTCTTCTTCAGGTTCTCCTAAAATAAAATTCTTAACCTTATCAAATAATTCAATCATTTACGTTTATCCTCCTAAATATATTAAACCGCGTAATTTCTAGCACCGAAAAGTCCTGTGCCTATTCTGACAATATTGGCACCTTCCTGAATAGCTATCTCGTAATCGTTTGTCATACCCATTGACAGATATTCCATATCTACATTATCATAGTTTTTATCCTTAATGTCAATAAATAATTTGTGCATTTCCTTAAAATATTTTCTGTTTTCCTCAGGATTTTCGACAAAAGGAGCAACTGTCATTAAGCCTTTAACCCTAATATTTTTAAATTTAGATGCTTCCAAAACCAATTCCTCAGCTTTTTCTGGTGGAACACCATGCTTCGCTTCTTCTCCAGCAATATTTATCTCCACAAGTACATCCATTGTAATTCCCTTAGCCTCAGCTCTTTTCTGAATTTCTTCACAAAGCTTTACACTATCAAGAGAGTGTATAAGGCAAACTTTATCAATAATGTATTTAACCTTATTTGTCTGTAAATGGCCTATCTGATGCCATCTTACATTTTCTATTTCCTCATACTTCCAGTTAATTTCCTGTGGCTTATTTTCACCTAAATCTACAAGACCAAGATTAACAGCCTCTTTTATTCTGGGAACATCAACTGTTTTTGAAACTGCAAGAAGAAGTACGTCTTCTCTTTTTCTGCCACTTATTTCAGCAGCTTTAGTAATTTTTTCTTCAATTTCTCTTAAATTGTCAGCTATACTCATTTATCATTACCTCTATTCAAATACTTTTTCTTCTTTGGTTACATTTTCAGTATCTGTCATAATTCTATCATATATGTTGATATTAGGATTTTTACCAATATCTAAAATTGTATGTGTTGAATTAGCCACAGAGTCGTCTAAACTCACAATTTTAAATTCTGCAATACCTGAATTCACAACGTATATACCATTAGAATTGACTACATTTTCTATCTTATATTTGCTAGAAGAATTTGGCTTTTGTATTTCATCACCAACATTTAAAATGCCAAGCTGTACCGGTACATAAGAAATCTTCTTTTCCTTATCTACACTTGAAACAACAACCTGAATTTCCTTTGTATTTGAGCCAGAAACCTTATTTACAGTATTATTTTCTGTAATATAATCACTAGGTATCTGTAAAAGTGTTTCGTCTACAATAGAGCTGTTAGGAACTTTATAGCCCTTCTTTGTTTTCTGAGTTTCAAAGCTAATGCTTCTGTCACCAACAAATTCAAGCATATTTTTTGTAATACTCAATATTACGTACTTTTCTTTTCCGTCTTTAACAGTTGATAATGTATTAATTGTAGCTGGTAATGTATATGAAACGCCATTATCGTCTTTTGCGTATATATTAACTACATTACCTGTTTTCCAATCCTTAGTATAATCCTCGTTTATGTAAGCAGCTATATACCAAGTATTGGATTTAATAATTTTAAAGACCGGACTATTTGCTTTTACAGAAGTCTTAAATCCACTATCACTACTTGTTGTAGCAAGTGTATTTTTCTTTGTAAGTGACTTCATTGTTTCCAATGTATATTTATCTTCATCACCTATAACATCATAAGAAACGATACCACTTTCATTTGTAGAAACCTTACTGATACTTTGATTAAGTTTTTCTTCCTGTGCTTTTCTTTTTGTAACAAGGTCTGTTAAAGCCCCTTGATTTTCACTAAGAAGAAGTTGATTTCTTTCTGAAAGCTCTTTTTCTATATTTGTTTTTAACTCATATACATCTTCAAGATTTAAAGTTGCAAAATTAATAGCACTATCATCAACTATTTTCTTAATTTGCTGATTGTCTTTATTAATATCGTCAGAATAAATTGAAATATCATCTCTCTTATCCTGAACATCCATAATATCATTATCTATCTTTTCAAGGTCACTTTCCATAGATGCTACTGCAGCTTGGTCTTTTATGCTACATACTTCTGTATTTGGTTTTACCTTTTCGCCATCGGCAACATCATAAGAAATAACACCATCTACTGTAGTGTTGTATACCTTTTCATCTCTTACAATTACACCTTGTATAACATTAGGAGAATCAATCGTTCCATACTGTACTGTATCGTAACTTACTTTTCCTTTTGTTACTCTTGAAGCAGAGTAACCTATAACCTGTATAAGTACTAAGGCAAATATAAAAATATATATTGGTATGGCCTTACTATTTCGGCTACTTAAATTTATTGTAGGTATATATTTTCTAGTTCTCTTTGGCTTTGGAGCAGTCTTTTTATGCTGTTTAGTTCCAGTATTCTTAGTATAATTATGTTCCTGATTATCAAACACATTTCTGCTACTGCTTGTATAGCCATAGTTTCTTTGATTTCTAGTGTTATTCATATGACTAGAATTATTTGAACGACCAGAACCATATGTACTTCTCGAATTATTCATTCCAGCACCTGTAGAAAAAACGTTTTCTGAAACTCTATATCTTCCTACGCTAGAATATCTATTTCCTGCCCCATACTGAGAACCAGTACTTCTCCCATATGTATTTCCATAATTTCTATTATTACTATTATTTCTGTTATTATTTACAGTAGTATTGTTTTTCTTAGTGTTCCTTGTTTTTTTATTATTTTTTTTACTGCCGAACACAATACTACCTCCTCATATTTTTTATTTTAATTCATATACTTTCACAAAAAAGGTTTTGAGATTTATGAAAGCAAGAAAATTTACATACTCTTACATTATAACAATTTTTGCAATATATTTCAATGTTTTAATTATAATCTTTCCGAAAGAAATCATTAAATCTGCAAAAAATGGGTTATTACTATGGTATAATTTCGCTTTACCCTCACTTTTGCCATTTATAATAGGCACAAACATACTTAAATCGACAAATTTCCCCATTTACCTAAGTAAAAAACTAAGTCCAATTTTTAATAATTTTTTTAAAATAAGTGGAAATGGAGCTTTTCCCATTGTCTGTGGTATGCTGTCCGGATACCCTTTAGGGGCTAAATTGACATGTGACCTATATAATGAAAATAAAATCAGCAAATCAGAAGCACAAAGAATACTTTGTTTTAGCAACAATTCTGGTCCTATTTTCATTATTGGAACTATTGGCACTCAAATGCTAAACAACTCTGCCCTTGGTTACAAACTTTTGGCTATACATATATTTTCTGCTATTACTTTAGGTATGCTTTTAGGTATAGTATCTAAAAAAGACAACAAAAAATGTATATATCATAAAAGCTTAATAAAGCCTATCGGTGAATTATTAAATACATCTATATCTAACGGTATAGAGACCATTGTCGCCATAGGTGGATATATAGTTTTCTTCTCAATACTATATACTCTACTTTCCAAAACTCAAGTAATATCATTCCTGTCTAAACCACTATGTATTCTAGGTATGGACCAATATACTTCAAAAGGAATAATAAGTGGATTATTAGAAATAACCAATGGTTGTAGCATTATTTCAAAAAGCAATTCAAACATATTACCCTTTATTTCTATGATAATCGCCTGGGGTGGATTTTCTATTCATGCCCAATCAATGAGCTTTATCGCAAAAACAGACCTGTCAGCAAAAAAATACATATTCGCAAAATTCGTTCACAGCATTATAGCCGGTATTTATACATATCTCTTTATATAAACTAAGGCTGTCTTATAGTTCCATTCATAAGACAGCCTTTTTATAATTATGAATATTACTGTTCCTGATATACGTCCTCATAATAAGTATTAAGAGTCTGACGTTCTTCGTAAATTGCATCAATTTCCTGATTTAAGTAACCCTTAAGGCTTTCTGAATTCTCAGTAATGCTCTTAATAAGGTTTTCAATCTTAGTTTCAGTATTTGAAAGCATCTTGTCTGCATAGTCAAGAGAACCAACCTTAAGCTGAGTTGCTCTGTCACTAGCTTCCTTAATAATAGAGTTAGCCTTATTCTGAGCATCTTCAATAAGAGCTTCAGCTTCAGCCTTTGCCTGCTTGTAAATCTGTTCTTCGCTAATCATCTGAGCAGCCTTTTCATTAGCTTCCATAATAATAGCCTGACCATTAGAATTAGCCTTATCAATAATAGAGTGAGCCTGACCAACAATTCTCTGAGCCTGCTTTACTTCTCTTGGAAGATTAAGACGCATACCTTCAATAATTTCGTTAAGTTCATTTCTTGAAACAGCAGCCTTATCATTTGAAAAAGGTGCATTTTTAGCTCCATCTACAGTATCTTCGAGTCTGTCAATAAGTCTATAAAACGTATTGTCCTCAGCAAACTGATTTTCCATTTCCAAATTATCCATGATTATTTTCCTCCTAATTCAATTCCTTTAATTCCAGTTTTTTACGCAATTGTTCGTTAATAATTTCAGGCACCATATTAGCAATATCGCCACCAAAGGAAGCTATTTCCTTAACCTGACTTGAGCTGAAAAACAAATATTGTGTATCAGCCGAAATAAAAAGTGTTTCTAAATCACTATCTAAAGCTCTGTTAGTCAATGCCATCTGAAATTCATAAGAAAAATCAGTCACACCTCTCAAGCCTCTTATAACAATATTAGAATTATTTGCTCTGGCAAAATCTACTAAAAGACCAGAAAAAGCCTTTATTTCTACATTAGCAAAATCTTTTGTTATTTCTTTAAGTTGTGCTACTCTTTCTTCTACTGTAAAAAGTGGCACTTTTGACTTATTATCCAAAACACCGACAATAAGTTTATCACACAATCGTGATGCACGATTTATTATATCCAAATGTCCATTAGTAGTCGGATCAAAACTACCAGGATAAACTGCAACTTTCATTATTATCCTCCATACTCATCGGCATAAGTCAAAAAAGTCATACGAGTAATTCTATACTCCTTCACTCTTGTAACTTTTAAGCCTGCTATTTCTGGAATTTCTTCTTCTGTTGACTGTTCAGCTATAATATACCCATCTTTTGAAAGTATATTATTCTTAACTATAGCTTGCAAAGATAATTCTACAAGACCTTTGTCATAAGGTGGGTCCATAAAAATAACATCAAAAGTTTTACCCTTCTGTGCTAACTTAGATATAGCTGAAGTAACATCACAAGACATAACCTCTGCCCTGTCTGATACCTTAGCTCCATTGATATTTTGTTTTATAACATCAATGCTTTCCTTATTATTGTCTACAAAAACAGCATTCTGTCCACCTCTTGATAGACATTCAATACCCATTGCTCCACTACCACTGAACAAATCAAGAAATCTACAGTCATACATATCAGCCGCAATCATATTAAAAAGCGACTCCTTTATTCTGTCCAACGTAGGTCTTGTGTTCATTCCTTCGGGAGCTTTCAGTTTCAAACCTCTGGCCGAACCTGAAATTACTCTCATATAATACCATCACCTTTACAACAGTTCTAAACATCATTATACAAAAAAAAATTAATTAAGTAAATACCCTAAATTCATTTATAGGCAAATTTTTTTATTTTCTTCAGAATATAGTTCTTCTATTCGCTTTTTAAGCAATAAATTTTCTTTTTTTTCCAAATTTTCATCACTTTTATACAAATCAATGGCGACAGACTGAACATCTTTTAATATATTTATGTCCTTATATAGGTTTGCAATTTTCATTTCCGGAAGCCCATGTTGCCTTGTTCCAAAGAAATCCCCTGGTCCTCTAAGGTGTAAATCTTTTTCAGAAATAACAAAGCCATCATTGGACTTACACATTATAGACATTCTCTCTTTTGCTACCTTTGTTTTGCTATCTGTAACCAAAACACAGTAACTCTTTTCTCCACCTCTGCCTACTCTACCTCTTAACTGATGTAAAGCTGACAAACCAAATCTTTCGGCATTTTCAATAATCATAAGTGTAGCATTTGGTACGTTTACACCTACTTCAATTACTGTAGTAGATACCAAAACATCAATTTCTCCATTAGAAAATCTGTCCATAATATCCTGTTTTTCGTTGTTTTTTAACTTACCATGCATACATTCTACTCTTAAACTAGGTAGTCTGTCATTTTGAAGTTCTTCAGTAAATTTCAAAACACTTCTTAAATCCAGTTTTTCATTTTCTTCAATCATAGGACAAATAATGTAACATTGTCTACCCTTTGCAACTTCTTTTTCTATAAAGTCATAAAGTCTGTTGTCATAGGTGTGATTTACAGCAAAAGTATCTACCTTCTGTCTTCCCGGTGGAAGTTCATTTATAGTCGATATATCCAAATCTCCATATAATATAAGAGCCAAAGTTCTAGGTATAGGTGTGGCTGTCATAACTAAAACGTGAGGTTCTTCACCTTTTTGAGCCAACATTTCTCTTTGTCTTACGCCAAATCTATGTTGCTCATCTGTAATGACCAACCCCAAATTATTATAAACGACTTTCTCCTGTATAAGTGCGTGAGTACCTATAATCATTTTTGCATTGCCATTTTCTATATTTTCATAGGCTAAATTCTTTTCTTTTTTCTTTAACCCACTTGTAAGTAACTGGCAACTTATACCTAAAGGTTCAAACACAGCCTTGAAACTTTCATAGTGCTGATTGGCAAGTACATCTGTAGGTGCCATCATAACAGCCTGATAGCCATTATTTATAATAAGATACGCTGCTATCATTGCAACAGCTGTTTTACCACAGCCTACATCACCTTGCACCAATCTGTTCATAACATAGCCACTGGAAAAGTCATTAAATATTTCGTTTAAAACCTTTTTCTGTGCATTTGTCAAATCAAATTTAAGTTGATTTCTTATTTCACTTACATCATAATTTCCTATTTTTACGGTACTTGTCTTTTCTCCAACATCGCCTTTAAGCTGTAACAACCTCATTTGCAAAAGTAAAAGTTCTTCTGCTACCAATCTATATCTAGCTTTAAAAAAGGCATCGTCATTTTGAGGAAAATGTATGTTCTTTATAGCATAAAGTCTTGAACACAAGTTCATTTTCTTCATAATACTTTCAGGCAAGAACTCATCTATTTTATCCTTTACCTCAACTAAAGCATCTCTTATAACGGTTCTTATTACTTTTTGGCTTAATCTAGCTGGTAAAGTATATACCGGTACAATTCTACCATTGTTTAAACTGTTGGGATTAAAAACTTCAAATTCAGGACTTTCTATTTGTATTCTGTTATATTTTTCTGTAACTTTGCCGGAAAATACATATTCTTTTCCCAATACAAGTGAATTTTTAATATAAGGTTGATTAAACCACACACCATCTATGCTTCCTGTAGCATCACTTAATCTAGCCCTTACAATAACCATACCTTTTACTCTGTGAGCCTCTGGATTAAATGAAACTTTCGCTTTAAATGTGTTGACTTCTCCTTTTACTACATCAGATATGTTTACAAAAAGACTCTTATCCTCGTAATCTCTAGGAAAATACTCTATAAGGTCATTTACAGTTTCAACACCCATTTTATTAAGTTGTTTGCATCTAGTTTCTCCAATATTTTTCACTACTGATATTGGCTCATTTAATTCCATTTCTTACACCCATTCTAAAATCATATATCATATAAAAAAATAATAAAAAAAGTCACAGATTTCACTATGACTTAATTCTAACATATTTTTCAATCTATATCAATAAAGTAAATATTACGCAATTCTTATAAAAATCATATAGCATACAGTTCCAACAAATACACTTAAAAGAGTATTTTTAAATATTAAGTGAGTAATAACTGTTGTTGCCACACCACCAAATAATGTCAAATTAGATATAAAATCCGAATTAACAGCACCTTTTAAGCAATATACAACTAAAATAGCCATAATAGCAGAAGTAGATTTTTCTCCTAAGTACGATATTATTTCCGGTGGCTTTTTATTATCTCTAAATATCAAAAATGGTATAGCTCTTATACCAAAAGTACAAAGACCACTGCATAAAATTATGGCTACAATTTTTAAGCTAGACATTATCTCCTAACCCCTTATTACTAAATTTTCTCTCAACAATCAATAACAGCATTGTAAACATCATTGCAGGGAATATAAAACTCTTTGCTCCAAAAATAAAAAGTGAAACTGTACCACACACCAAACCTGTTATTGCAAATTTACGGTCTTTTCCGGCTTTCCATTTATCTATTAAAATAGTAACAAATAACGCTGTCATACAAAAATCTATTCCCGTAAAATCAAACTTTAGGAAACCACCTAACAATCCACCAATAATAGTCCCTGTCAACCAATAAACTCTCGCCATTATTGCAACATAAAGCATATACAAAGTTTCATTTATGCCCTTTGGTAAATTTTTACCTCCATCCATACTGCAGTAGAGAGCATAAGTTTCATCTGTTAAACTAAATATCATATAAGGATAAAACTTACCTGTTTTTCTAAATTTCTCAATGTATGAAATACCATAAAACAACATTCTACTGTTCATAAAAACAGCTGTTAATATTACAGTAATAAAAGGCGTTCCTGTTTTTAAATAATCCACAAGAACATATTGAAAAGCCCCTGTATAGACAGTTTTGCTTACAAGCCAAGACCATATGAAATTATAGCCTGCATTATACATCATAATACCAAAAGCTATGCTCAAAAACTCATAACTAAAGAAAATAGGTAGTGAACTTACAAAAGCAAATAATAAAGTTTTCTTATCTATTTTCATTAAACTGCTTCCCTAATTTTGCTATAAAACTGATTATAAATAGCCTCTGCAAGCTGTCTATGACCAAATTCATTAAGATGTTCTCTGTCAGCAGAACTAGGTCTTGCATAATATGAAGCAGCTACAAAATCAGTGTCATATTTTTTTGCAATTTTTCTATAAACTTTAGGAAGTTGTTTTGACACCTCAACTGAATTTTCATTAAATTCAATATCAAAACCTTCCTCCCCTACACCTTCTCCTAATTCTATAGGTGAAACAAGTATAATATTTATATCAGGGTCACTATCTTTAATTTGCTTTATTAATAATTCAATTCCACTTCCAATTTTTTCAGCAGTAGCACCGTAAGCAGTTTTACAATCATTTGTGCCAAGCATAAGTACAACTGTATCAATAGGCTTGTGAGTTTCCAATATAATAGGAAGTAAGTCTGCTCCCTTTCTGCCCTTTCTAGTAGCATCTTCAAAAATAGTTGTTCTGCCACATAAACCTTCTTCTACTACTCTATATCCATTCTTTTCTATTTTCTTACTTAAAATACCAGTCCATCTAGTGTTCCAATCATATCTATCTTTTGTTGCCGGAATTAATCCATATGTATTTGAATCTCCAAAGCATAATATCTGTTTCATACTAATCACCCATTTCCTATATGTTTTATATGATTTATGTATTATATTTTATTTATTCCACCTATTTTTGTCAAGTACGGTACTATTGAATTTTTTATAAAAATTTTCATATATATTGACTTTCAAATAATTATTGATTATGATATTCTTACTAAACAAGTAGGATATTTGAGAGGTAAAATAATGATTGATGAATTTGTTAAAAACTGTACTCTAAGTGATACGCAGTTAAAAACATTATTAGAGTCTACTGAATTTGATAGTAAGTTGAGAGAAAATGCAGATATTATCAGAAAACAACACTATGGCACTGATGTATATATCAGAGGATTAATAGAATTTACTAATTTTTGTAAAAATGATTGCTATTATTGTGGTATAAGAAAAGATAATAAAAATGCACATAGATACAGACTTTCCAAAGAAGATATAATGGAATGTTGTAAAGACGGCTACAGTTTAGGTTTCCGTACTTTTGTATTACAGGGTGGAGAAGACCCATATTTTACAGATGAAAAAATATGCGATATTGTCTATTCAATAAAAGAAAAATACAGTGACTGTGCTGTAACACTTTCCATAGGAGAAAAATCAAAAGAAAGCTACAAAGCATATTTTGATGCCGGTGCTGACCGTTATTTGTTAAGACACGAAACAGCTGACGAAACTCACTACAGCAAACTTCATCCCCATAGTATGAGTTTAAAAAACAGAAAACAGTGCCTATTCGATTTAAAGGAAATAGGCTATCAAGTTGGTTCCGGTTTTATGGTTGGTTCACCTTTCCAGGCTACAGAAAATTTAATATCTGATTTAAGATTTTTGCAAGAGCTTGAACCTGATATGATTGGCATAGGACCATATTTAACTCACGCCGAAACTCCTTTCCATATTTATGGCAACGGAAGTTTTGAATTAACTTTGAAACTTATCTCTATTTTAAGGATTATGTTTCCTTATGCCCTTATTCCTGCAACAACAGCATTAGGCACAATAAATCCTTTAGGTCGTGAAATGGGATTAAAGGCTGGTGCAAATGTTGTAATGCCTAATCTTTCCCCTGTTAGTGTAAGAAAGTTCTACGAATTGTACGAAAATAAAATTTGTACTGGTGATGAGTCTGCTCAATGCAGAAGTTGTCTTGAAAAGAGAGTGTCAAATTCCGGATACAGTATTGTAACAGACATAGGAAATGTAAAAAAATAGTTATATATATTTGACAATCCAATATTTATATGATACTATTTTATAAAAGAAGTTAGCTTTGTCTAACTATATAAGGAGGAATAGTATGTTAAATACAGGTATTAAAGGTTCTGCATCTGAAATTGTAACAAATGAAAAAACTGCTGTTGCTGTAGGTAGTGGTGGTTTATCAGTTTATGCTACACCAGCTATGATTGCTTTAATGGAAAAATCAGCTTACGAAAGTGTTCAATCTCTTTTAGAAGAAGGTAGTGGCACCGTAGGTACACTTATGAATATTCAGCATATATCAGCTACACCAGTAGGTATGAAGGTTACAGCCGAAAGTGAGCTTATTGCTATTGACGGCAGAAAGTTGACTTTTAAAGTAACAGCCTTTGATGAAGTTGGTAAAATTGGCGAAGGTACTCACGAAAGATTTATTATAAACAACGAAAAATTCCAAGCTAAAATAAATTCTAAGAAATAAATTTAATGGCATAGGTTGTTCGCCTATGCCATTTTTATCATTTTTGTTTTTTATATTCCACAATACCATTTTTCAATCTTGAAAGACCGTCCATAAGAGTTTCCTTTGGGCAAGCAATATTCATTCTCATAAAATTGATGCCATTACCTTTATAATTTACACCCTTTGAAATATACAATCCTGTTTTTTCTCTTATGAAATTGCAAAGTTCTGAAGAATTTTTAGTTATTTCACTGCAATCAAGCCACATCAAATAAGTTGCTTCAGATTTTAAAACCTTTAAATCAGGTATTTCCTTTTCAATAAATTCATATACTATTTTCTTATTTTCGCATAAATAAACTCTTAGCTCATCTAACCACTTTTCGCCTTTTGTATAAGCTGTAATGGTAGCATCTATAGCAAAAGAATTTACACTAGAATACCTATCAATATTTAAGCCTCTGGCAACATTATTTTTCAATTTTTCATTAGGAATTATAACCGTAGCTGAATGTAAGCCTGCAACATTAAAAGTCTTTGAAGTAGACACACATGTTACACTTACATTTTTGCATACATCAGATACACTTGCAAAAGGAATATAATTGCAATCAGGGTCTGTTAAATCACAATGTATTTCATCAGAAAGAACAACAACATTATACTTGTTACAAAGTTCCCCTATTTTTGAAAGTTCCTCTTTTGTCCAAATCCTGCCTGACGGATTTTGAGGGTTGCATAGTATCATCATTGTTGTAAGAGGATTTGATAGCTTTTTCTCTAAATAATCAAAATCAATATAATATATTTTGCCATCATAAATTAATTTATTTTCAACAATATTTCTGCCCTGATTTTTAATACAATTAAAGAAAGCATTGTATACAGGTGTCTGAACTAAAACATTATCCCCTAAATTTGTTACTCTTTTTATTACACAATTAACTGCAGAAACGACACCTGAACAAAACTGCAACCACTCTTTTTCTATTTTAAAATTATGTCTTTTATCCCACCAGTATATTACAGCATCGTACCACTGTTCAGGTACAATAGAATAACCGAATATACCTCTGTCTACACATTTTTTCAATTCTTCCTTAATTTCCGGAGCTGTTTCAAAGTCCATATCAGCTACCCACATTGGAAGTTCATTTTCAGCTACGTCCCATTTTAAGGAATTTGTGTTTCTTCTGTCTATAATTTTATCAAAATCGTACATTATCTCACATCACCATTAAATAAGTTTTATATTTACAATCATAATTATAAAACTTAAAATAATATAAACCAATATTAATTTTTTCTCTAATTTAGAAATTTTTTCATTACTTTCCAAATCATTTGGTATTGCAAACATATCATACCATTCTTTTCGCAATTTAAAGGTCATCATTATACCAGGGATTATACTTAGTACAGCTATAACATATCTATTTACATTTGTACATTGTCCTTTTATTACAAGCATTAAAAAATAATATATAACTGTATAAATTGCAAAGCAAAGACATGAACTTAAACCAACTCCAAAAATACCACAAAATATTTTCAGTAAATTTACTATATCAAATATTTTTTTCTTGTAAAAAACGTATTTGGAAACACTTTCAATGTTTTTTACCGGCAATTCCATTTTCTCTGTATTTTCTATATGCTCCAAAACTTTCATTTCATAATTAGCTAAATTATTTTTATTCTTTAAATATATTTCCTTTGCTTTATCAAATTTACCCTCAATAAAATATTTATATTCTTTTTTGAAATATCTTTCATTGTCTATGTTGTAATAATCATCAAAAAGTATTTCCTTATATTCACTGACTATATTTTCATTACCAAAGATATTTCCGTTGTAATATTTGTCAAAATCTCTAGCAAAAATATTTTCTATATCTTTTATTTTTTCTGAATAGGACAGTTCCAATATTTTTTCATAATATTTATCTATAACATCAAAAATATAGCTTATACATATTTCCAAATCCTTTTCATTTTCAATATAATCAAAGGACAGGCAATAGAATTTATCATCAATATAGTGTAATACATCGTAAGGATTATACTCTATAGGAGGATTTTGCTGTAGTATAAATCTACAAAACAATTTTCCATAATTTAGTTGATATTCTAAAACAAGTGTGAAACCAGAGCCATAGAACACTTTACCCTTTATTGTATCTATTTCATCTATGTATCCGTCAAAATTAAATCTACAGTAAAGATTATTATTGTAGGCATAATTCGTTATTAATTTTTGAAAATTTTTAATCACAAAATACACCTCACAAAATCAATCAATGCTTTAAAATTCTTCTTTTCAATTATTATACCAAAAAAATTATTTTCTTCAACCACTTATATATAAAAAGCTGATTCCTTTTACAGAAACCAGCTCTTTAAATAATTACATTAATTTAGACAATATTTCTTTTTTATATTCCAAAAATTCTTCTGTAAGATTATAGTCCTTACGTTGATTTTTGTCTTTTTCAATATTTATAGTTGAAACTATACTTCCGGGTCTGCCACCCATTACATAAATTCTATCAGACAACATTATTGCCTCATCTATATCGTGAGTAATAATAATTGAAGATAAATTAATGCTATTGACAATATCCAAATACCACTTATGTAACTCCCCTTTTGTTATAGCATCTAAGGCACTAAAAGGTTCGTCTAACAAATTGATTTCATTTGAAAACAAATATGTTCTCAAAAATGCAGCCCTCTGACGCATACCACCTGAAAGCTGAGATGGATATTTATTCTGTGTTCCGTCTAATCCAAATTTAGGAAATAATTGACCTGCTTTTTCTCTGGCAACCTTCTTTTTTTCTCCTCTTATTATAAGTGGAAGTGCCACATTATCTAAAACAGTTTTATATTGCACAAGCAAATCCTTTTGCAACATATAGCCAACTTCTCCTGAAACTCCGGTAATATCTCTGCCATTTAACTCCACAGTTCCATTATCCGATTTTACCAAGCCTGATATTACTTGAAAAAGAGTAGTTTTACCAACACCACTTACACCAAGCAACGAAACTATTTCACCATTGTTAAGCTCAAGATTTATATTGTCTATTATTTTTCTGCCATCATAACTTTTTGAAACATTTGAAACTTTAAGTAAAGCCATATTTACTCCTTACTTTAATAAATCATCTGTAAAGCCTGTATTTTCTGGTATTTTATAATCAATAGCCTTTGTGTCATAAAGCCAGTTATAAAAATCATTCCATCTCTTAGGGTCTATATAACCCCAGCTTTCACTATCTGCTGTATACTTGTCAGCAAGCCATTCCTGACTTTTTTCAACTATATCTTTATCCAATTCAGGAGCATTTTCACAAAGAATGTCTGCTGCCTCTTTTGGATTTTCTTCAGCAAATTCGTAACCCTTCTTTGCTGCCTGAACAAAAGCCTTAGCCTGTTCTGGATTATTTTTAATATAGTCGTTATTAGCAATAATTACAGGGCTATAAAAGTCAAGATTTTCGTCCTGTTCAGCAAAATTAATAAAGTTAGTATCAAGACCAGCCTGCTCTAAAGCAATACCGTCCCAAGCATAATAAACCCAAACTGTATCAACCTGATTAGTAGTTAATGCAGTCTTTACATCTTGAATAGTAGATGGAATCATATTAAGTTTGCTATAATCTCCACCGTCTTTAGTCATAATGTGCTTTATAATACTTTTTTCAATATCCATATCCCATGTAGCATATGTCTTTCCTTCAAGCTTTTTAGGTGAGTCAATGCCTTTTTCTTTTAATGAAATAAGTCCTGAAGTGTTGTGCTGTATTATAGCTGCAACTGCTGAAACATTCATTTCTTCTCCCGGCTTAAATGCTGGTGCAAGATATTCCTGAAAATCTATACCAAACTGTGCTTTACCTGAAGAAACCATAAGTGTTGCTCCGTCTTCCGGTGGCTGTTGAATTTCCACATCAAGTCCGGCATCTTCAAAATAACCTTTTTCTTTTGCTACATAAAGACCTGTATGGTTAGTATTTGGTGTCCAGTCTAAAACAACTGTTACCTTTTCTAAATTTTTATTTTCTGATGTAGCAGTCTGTCCACAGCCTGTAAAACTTAAAGCCGTTACTACAGCTACAAAAACTGATATAAATTTTTTCATATATTTTTCTCCATTTTATTTTCTGATAATTCCCAAGGCATAGAAATTTTCTTTAAAAAGTCTACAATCTTCATTAATATAAGACTTATAACAGATATTAAAATTATAACTGCAAACATTTTGTCAAATGAGTAAGACTTTTTTACTCTTACCATATAAACACCAAGACCATTATATCCTCCAAGCCATTCTGAAATAACTGCACCTACTACTGAATAAGCAGCAGATATTCTAAGTCCTGAGAAGAATTCACCTCTTGATGCCGGAAATTTAATATGTCTGTATATTTGTAATCTACTTGCCCCCATAGACTTCATAAGCTGTATTTCGTCTTTGTCTACTGAATGAAGTCCTGTATATGTTCCTACTGCTATTGGGAAAAATGTTGTTATTGTTATAAGTACAATTTTAGGTGTCAATTCATAACCAAACCAAAGCACTAAAAGAGGTGCAATAGCTATTGTTGGTATTGTTTGTGACACTATTATTATGGGATACAATATTTTGTTTAATATCTTGCACATATCCATAAGAATAGCCGTAATTAAACCTAATATTATACCACAAACCAGTCCCCAAAAAGCCTCTGTCAGGGTTGTACCTGTATGCCCCAAAAGTAGTAAAAAATCAGTTTTTAAAGCACTTACTACTTTTATTGGCGACGGCAACATATATTCAGGTATTATTCCCGAAACAGAAACAACCTGCCACAGTATTAAAAAGACAATAAACGTCCATAAAGATGTACTATTCTTGATGATGTTTTGTAATTTTCTTTTCAATAGTTAATACATCTCCTTCTGGCTTATAAACAACTTTAACATAAGCAGAAACAGACTTAGCCCCTGCATTTACAGCCACTTTCTGACATTCTTTTACTATGTCCATAAGCTGGTCATAATCGCCTTCAATAGTTGTTTCAAAAGGTCCTACAGAGCAATTAAGTCCTGTGCTCTTAATATAAGCTATAACCTCATCTACTATTCTTATTAACTCATTTTCATCTCTTGTATCTGGTAACACCTGAATTGCTACACTTGCATTCATTTATTATTCCTCCTAACCATAATTTAAAGCAAAAAAATAAAATCCCAGAAAACTTGGGATTTATAAAATACTTAATATAATATATCTCCCTATACCGGCATTATCCGAAAAGGTATAAGGGTCAGTTTAAAACTTTCTCAGATGTCAAAGGCAACTCCCCTGATACATTATTATTTTAACATTATTTCAAAATTTGTCAATTATTATTTTATTGCATAAACAAAGGCACTTGATAATATAAATCAAATGCCTTTGCTAGATAAATACGTTTGGGAATTTTTTGTTCTGTCTTTTAGCTTTTAAAATTATTTTTCGATTAATTCGTTTGGTAACTTTGGTTCGTGAGCATATCCTGGAAGACATCTACCAATAGCAACAGAACCAACAACTAAAGCAAATGTACAAACCTGTAAAACAGTTTTGTTTGTAACAATTGACTTAATTTTCATCATTAAATTCTTCATAATTGTTGTACCTCCTTCTAAAAATTTTATACGATACGGGCAAGATACTTATAACAACGTAGGTCTCCATAAGCATCAATATATTGACAAACCACATTGGCTTTGCAAATATAGCTAAAAGACAGTAAATAATGCTTACGATTACAGCTCGGCTTTTTAGCTGTTTTCTGACCTCTTTCTTTACCAAAGGATGATTTTCTGTATCTGCTGGTGCGTATCTGAAAATGATAAAGATATATGTAATCATTAGTACGCTACGGGCTATTGTACCAACATAGATATCTTTTATTAGTATAGGGCTTATTACATCTAAAAATACAGAAAGCAGTAAACACATTACTCCTGATTGACAGTGCAAACCAAAAGTAAAAAACCTTAAAATTGCAAATGATAAAATAGCCACTAAGGTGTACTTTAATCCACCTAAGGCTAATGCCAAACCAATAATAACGACTGTCTTTATTAAATTTTCTAAAAGTATCTCCATTCCGTAGGCTATTTTTACTTTTTCAATATGGTCGTAGTTATCATCTACTACCTTACTTGAAACAAAATCATCTACAAATTTAATTTTTATCCCATCCTTTCTTGCCCTAGAAAAAGTATATTGTAAAAGTTAATTTATGTCAATTTTTCCAAAAGCGTGATAACCGTATTAAAATAATGGTTTTTTTAATATTTTTCTATTTCACACTTCATTTCATCATCAGTTTTTTATAAAAACCACATTTAACTTGTTAATTTTACACAAAAACTTAATCTATCATTTGTTAATCAATAAATAAGGACAAAAAACCATATAATAGTACAATAAATTATACTTTTCTGCATTTTTTGACATTTTATGATATAGTAATACGAATTATAAATTCATTATTATCCAATGTTACAGAATAAATAGCATTATCATAGTTATGTATTATGTTTAGAAAATTATACAATCCTATTCCACTGCCACTTTCTTTAGTTGTATAACCTTTTTCAAAAAACTTTGATGTATCATCTATATTTCCTATATAATTATTTCTAATCTCTATTTTAAATATATCCCCTTGTTTTAAAGTACAGGTTACCTTACCACTTTCTGTAGCCTCTGCTGCCTGTATAGCATTATCAAACAGTATTCCTACAATCCTTATTAAATCTATAATGCCCATATTTATTTCTTTTACAATACCTAAAACACGAATATTACAGTCCACATTTTTATTTTTAGCCTCTATTTGTTTCATTGCTAACAAGGCTTTAAGTTCTTTAACTTCCACATATTGCAAACTGGCTATACTAAATTCATTATTATTTATTATTAAATCTGTAGGTAAAACAGTTTTCTTAAAATATTCCGCAAGTCCATCCATATCTTTTTCCGAAATATACAGCGACATACTTGTAAGTATATTTTTATAATCGTGTTTAAATGTTCTAAGACTATTATAAAGTTCCTCTATTTCCTTTGTATAGAGATTTAATTGCTTGTTCTTTTCTCTTTCTAATTTTATATCATATTCAGAAACTACATTTTTAATAAACATTATCATAAACATAGCAAGAAAAAGTGTATAGAGACATAACAAAAGCCCCAGACTTTGTATAAATTCATTATTAAATCCTAGCTTTTTACAAACATTACCACTTGAAAAAATTATTATAAAATTAATTAAAAGAATTACAATCAAAAGTTTGCTATTTATTTCTTTAAAGTCCAGCATCTTCATTTTCATCTTTTTATTTACTACCCAACTAACAAAAGCTGACAATAAAGATAAAATTAGTATGGCAATAAAAGCATAAATAATCATATTATAATCATTTCTATAAAGTAAAGTATTAATATCCTTTTTTGTAATTAATATTGCCAGATTAGATTCTATAACATCTGCTATCATTATTATAATCTGTACAAACAATGCTATAACTAAGCTATAATCAAATGACTTGCTTTTATCATAGAGAAGATAAACAGTACCTATAATCCCAGTATATACTATAATTCTGGGAACTTTATCTATAAGCAAATATGACAATAAAACTTGTACTACAATATAGACAATCATTTTTAATGTATCATATTTTTCTCTTGCCAATATCATTCCACTTATATAATTTGCAATACAGGTTATAGCAATCAAAATACCCATTGAACCCATATATTCTACATCATCTCCTTCATAAGTCTATTTGAATATGAAAATACCGTATTGTTTTTCATATGAATTAATTTATTCTTCTTATCAATATAATCTATATATTTCTTATTTACAATATAATTTCTTTTACATCTGCAAAAATCTTCATTTAAATTATTTATTATATCAGATATTGACCCATAAAATTCCATTTTAGAATTCTGTGTAGTCATAATAACTCTGTTGGAATCTGAAACCTTTTCAAAACTTATAATTTTTTCATAATCCTCTGATATATTACTTCTTCCAATTTTTAATGAAAATTTATTATACCCTTTACCGTCTTTATTACAACGCATATCTATTGTAATAAGACAATTTTCAATTTTCTTTTTAATATTCTCCTCATTTATTTCCTTTACTATATAATCCAATGGCTCTATATGATAGCCAAAAACATTGTATACAAATTCATAATGAGAAGTTATAAAAATTATAAAAGAATTAGGTTGTTTATTCCTCACTTCAATAGCTGTTTTAAACCCACTATTTTCATTTTCCATACATACATCCAAAAAATAAATATTGGATTCTTTAGACTCAACAATGTCAAAAAGAAATTCCTCACTAGAAGTATAATATTTTTCTATCTTCATATCATAGTCCTGTTTAAGAATTTCTTCCTGAATTATGTTTTTAATTTTAATTAATTGAATTTTATTATCATCACAAATATAAATTTTCTGCATAATTTTTCTCCATATATTATATTATGTATACTACATTAATTATACTTTAGAGAAAATACATATTCAATTGTCATATTCTGGCATATTGTGATATATTACGTCATATTTCGACAAAAAAAGAATGCTGACATAAAGCCAGCACCCTTCTTGAAGTAAATCGCATTTACAACACTATATTATTTTTTCATATCTCTGTTAATGTCAAAGATAGCTAATTCATCCTGATTAATCTTCTTTTCCATTACATCAACCATAGCCTTAAATGTATCAAGAGCAGTAATAAGTGTTAAATCACTTTCGATAGCTGTTCTTCTAATCTTAAAGCCATCACTCTTAACATCATTAGCCTTCTTTGGAATATCTACAATAAGGTCAATTACACCACTTCTGATAGTATCAATGATGTTTGGAACACCTTCGCTAATCTTCTTAACAACCTTACAGTCAATACCATTTTCCTGTAAAACCTTAGCAGTACCCTTTGTAGCAATGAAGTTACAGCCTAAATCTGCACATCTCTTAGCAATAGGTACGAAAGTTTCGTGGTCTTGACTTCTAACAGTTGCAAGAATTGTGCTACCAGCCTTAGGAACAGTCATACCTGATGCGATAAAGCCCTTATAGAGAGCATTTTCAAGGTTATAACCTACACCTAAAACTTCACCTGTAGAACGCATTTCAGGTCCAAGACTTACTTCAACCTGTGGAAGCTTTTCTGTAGAGAATACAGGGACCTTAACAGCTACTACATCTGGAGTAGGTGCAATACCTGTGCTGTATCCCATATCAGCAAGCTTAGAACCAAGCATTACATTTGTAGCAATATCAATAACAGGAACACCTGTTACCTTTGTAATGTAAGGTACAGTTCTTGAAGAACGAGGGTTTACTTCGATAATATTAAGTTCGCCTCTGAATTCAATGAACTGAATATTAATCATACCAATAATCTTAAGGGCATTAGAAATTCTCTTAGTTTCGTCAAGAATCTGAGCCTGAATTTCTTCGCTAATATGCTGAGGTGGGTAAATAGAAATACTATCACCAGAGTGAACACCGGCTCTTTCCAAATGTTCCATAATACCTGGAATATATACATCTGTACCATCACAAATAGCATCAACTTCGATTTCTCTACCACCAAGGTATCTATCAATAAGAACTGGGTTCTTCTTATCCTTTTCGAAGGCTTCTACAAGGTACTTAGTAAGCTGTGCTTCGTTGTGAGTGATTTCCATACCCTGACCACCAAGAACGTAGCTAGGACGTACAAGAACTGGGAATGTAAGTTCATTAGCAACAGCAATACCTTCTTCAAGAGTCCATACACCCTTACCCTTTGGTCTTCTGATGTCAAGAGATTCAAGAATTTCATCAAACTTTTCTCTATCTTCAGCAGCATCAATCTGTTCTGGAAGTGTACCAAGGATTGGAATGTGCATTTCGTCAAAGAAATTAGCAAGCTTAATAGCTGTCTGACCACCGAACTGGAGAATAACGCCGTCTGGCTTTTCAGTTTCAACTACATTTAATACATCTTCTTCTGTAAGTGGTTCGAAGTAAAGCTTATCAGCTGTATCGAAGTCTGTACTTACAGTTTCTGGGTTGTTGTTTACGATTATTGTTTCAATACCAGCCTTCTTAAGAGCCTTGATACAATGAACTGAACAATAGTCAAATTCAATACCCTGACCAATTCTGATAGGACCAGAACCAATAACCATAACCTTCTTCTTATCACTAACTCTAACTTCTGTTTCTGAATCGTAGCTAGAATAGTAATATGGAGTAACAGCCTCAAATTCACCTGCACATGTATCAACCATCTTAAATACAGGCATAATATTCCATTTCTTTCTTAAAACATAAATCTCTGGTGGCTTGCAACCTACAAAGTTACTGATTGCCTTATCAGAGAAGCCTTTTTCCTTGTAGTAAGAAAGAGATTCTTCTGTAAATTCTTCAACCTTAATATTCTTAAGTTCTTCTTCCATCTTAACAATCTTGTTAATCTTGTCTACGAAGAATAAGTCCATACCAGTAATCTGGCAAACCTTTTCTTCCTTGTAGCCACGTCTTAACATTTCTGCAAGGTCGAATAATCTTTCATCATCTGGAACAACAACACGTCTCTTAAGTTCTTCAAGAGTTCTAGCCTTAGAAGACTTTCTTTCAAGACCGTACTGGCCAATTTCAAGAGAACGAATACCCTTTAAAAGAGCAGCTTCGAAACTCTTACCAATACTCATAATTTCACCAGTTGCCATCATCTTAGTACCAAGTGTTCTCTTAGCACCAAAGAACTTATCAAATGGCCAACGTGGGAACTTTAATACAACATAGTCAAGAGTTGGTTCGAAACAAGCAAAAGTCTTACCTGTTACTGCATTCTTGATTTCATCAAGGTTATAACCTAATGCAATCTTAGCTGCAACCTTAGCAATAGGATAACCAGTTGCCTTAGATGCAAGAGCAGATGAACGAGAAACTCTAGGGTTAATTTCGATTACAGCATAGTTATAGCTGTTAGGGTCAAGTGCGAACTGTACATTACAACCACCCTTAATTTCAATAGAGTTGATAATGTTAATAGCTGCACTTCTAAGCATCTGATATTCTTTATCAGAAAGTGTCTGAGCTGGAGCAACAACGATACTATCGCCTGTATGAACACCGACAGGGTCAACATTTTCCATACTACAAACTGTAATACAGTTACCTGCACCATCTCTCATTACTTCGAATTCGATTTCTTTCCAACCAGCAATACTCTTTTCAATAAGTACCTGACCTACACGGCTGAGGTGAAGACCCTGAGTACAAATTTCTCTTAATTCTGGTTCGTCAGCAGCGATACCACCACCAGTACCACCTAATGTATACGCAGGACGTACAATAACTGGGTAACCAATCTTTTCTGCAAATTCTACAGCTGATTCAACATCTGTTACAATGTCACTTTCAACGATAGGCTGATTAGTTCTTTCCATTAACTGCTTAAAGCTATCTCTATCTTCACCTTCCTTAATAGAAGCAATAGAAGTACCAATAACTCTAACATTGTACTTATCGAGAATACCTGCATCATAAAGTTCACAGCTTAAGTTAAGACCTGTCTGACCACCCATACCGGCGATGATACTATCAGGACGTTCCTTAGCAATAACCTTTTCTACAAAATCAATAGTAAGAGGTTCAATGTAAGTGTAATGAGCCATACCAATATCTGTCATAATAGTGGCAGGGTTAGAGTTTACAAGAACAACCTCAATACCTTCTTCTTTTAATGACTGGCAAGCCTGTGTGCCAGAATAGTCAAATTCAGCAGCCTGTCCGATTACGATAGGACCTGAACCGATTACAAGTACCTTTTTAATTGAATTATCCTTAGCCACGAGTCTTAACCTCCTCTACTGTCTTAATAAATCTATCGAATAAAAACTCTGTATCAAGTGGTCCTGGGCTTGCTTCTGGGTGGAACTGTACTGAATAGATTGGCTTAGTCTTATGTCTAATACCTTCAATACTACCATCATTTACATTTACAAAAGTAGGCTCAACATCATCTGATAAGTCACATACAACGAAGTTGTGGTTCTGGCTTGTAATATATACTCTACCAGTCTTTACATCCTTTACTGGATGGTTTCCACCATGGTGACCAAACTTTAATCTCTTAGTGTTACAGCCAAGTGCAAGACTTATAAGCTGGTGACCAAGACAAATACCAAGTACAGGAATACCTGATTCAATAAGCTTCTTAACTGTTTCTACAACTTCTGGAATATCCTGTGGGTCGCCAGGGCCATTACCTAAGAAAATAGCATCTGGATTTACAGAAAGAATTTCATCAGCAGATGTGAATGCAGGGAATACACTAAGCTTGCAACCTCTCTTTGATAAATCTCTTAAGATATTCTGCTTAATACCACAGTCAAGTACAGCAAAATGTGTACCAATACCATTAATTGTGTAAGGTTCGTCAATAGTAACTTCCTTTACAGCATAAGCATTTGTATAAGTATCAAACTTCTGCTTAATCTGGCTAGGAGTTAAATCATCAACTCTTGTAGTAATGATACCCTTCATAGTACCATTTTCTCTTAATACTCTAGTTAAAGCTCTTGTATCAATACCTTCGATACCCATAATCTTGTTCTGCTGAAGGAAATCATCAAGATTCATTTCGCATCTCCAGTTGTTAGGTACATCACATTTTTCTCTAACTACGAAACCTTTTAAGAAAGGCTTTCTGCTTTCCATATCTTCAAGGTTGATACCGTAATTACCAATGAGCGGATAAGTCATTGTTACAATCTGTCCGGCAAAAGAAGGGTCAGTAAGTGTTTCCTGATAACCAGTCATACCAGTTGTGAAAACTACTTCGCCAACGGTTTCTTTAATGTAACCGAATGCGTTGCCGTAGAACTTAATACCGTTTTCAAGTATGAGTTCAGCCTTTATGGTCTTTTCCATAATTATATACATCTCCTTAAATCATTTTTCATATCTATACAAGCCTGTCTAGCAGCCTTTGCAAATTCTGTTTCATCAGTAAAGCAACCCTTATACTGGTCTTTAGTATGAGCAGCAATAATACCTCTTGATGAGTTTACGATTGCACCAATACCATCTTTAAAGCATACAGCAAGGTCTTCTGCCTTACCACCCTGTGCACCATAACCCGGTACAAGGAAGAAAGTATGAGGCATAGCTTCTCTAAGAACCTTCGCCTGATCTGGGTGAGTTGCACCAACAACTGCACCGATTGAGCTATAACCATATTTACCTCTTAAGTCTTCGCCCCACTTTTCAATGAGTTCGCCAACTTTTTCATAAATAGGCTTGCCGTCTACCATAAGGTCCTGAATTTCGCCACTATTTGGATTAGAAGTCTTTGCAAGAATGAAAAGGCCCTTTTCAAAATCCTTACAATCCTGAATGTATGGTGTAATAGAATCTGAACCAAGATATGGATTAAGTGTAATCATATCCTGAGCAAAACTTGGGTATTCATTTGGTCCAATCTTTACTCTACCAATATGACCATCAGCATAAGCCTCTGCAGTTGAAGCAATATCACTTCTTTTAATATCGCCAATTACAATAAGACCCTTAGCCTTAGCATATTCGCAAGTCTTTGCATAAGCCTTCATACCCTCAATACCGTATCTTTCGTACATTGCAATCTGTGGCTTAACAGCTGGTACAATATCACAAATTTCATCAATGATGTATTTGTTAAACTTGTACATTGACTTTGCAACAGCCTTTGGAGTATATCCATATTTATTGTAATACTTTTCTGTAATAAAATTAGGAATAAAGTTAAGTCTTGGGTCAAGACCAACTACTGTAGGATTTTCTAATTCCTTAATTCTATCAATAAGTCTATCTATAATCATTATTTTGCCTCCTCTACTAAATTTCCGTCTTCAACAACTACGTTGCCTCCAACGATTGTATAAAGAACCTTTCCTTTGACTTTTCTGCCACCGAAAGGTGTATTCTTTCCTTTGCTTACCATTTTAGATACATCTATTGTATATTCTTCATCAGCCTTTGCAATAGTAATATCTGCACAAGCACCAGGAGTAAGCTGACCCTTCTTGATACCAAGTATCTTTGCTGGGTTTGCACTCATTTTTTCAACAAGCTGTGATGGTGTAAGATAACCCTGCTCTACAAGCTCAGTTACAGCAAGAGGGAAAGCTGTCTCAAGACCAATGATACCATTTGCTGCCTTTGCAAATTCGCAGTTCTTATCATCAATATGATGTGGAGCATGGTCTGTAGCTATAACAGAAATAACATCATCTCTTAAAGCCTCTTTAATAGCCTTTAAGTCTTCTCTACTTCTAAGAGGAGGATTCATTTTGAAATTGCTGTCATATGCCGGCACATCTTCATCACATAATGTAAAGTGATGAGGAGTTGCCTCTGCTGTTACATCAATACCTCTAGCCTGTGATTCTCTAATTAAATCAACACTACCCTTTGTAGAAATATGGCATAAGTGAAGTTTAGCACCTGTAGCACCTGCTAAAATCATATCTCTCGAAACAATAACTTCTTCAGAGTCATTGCTTATACCCTTTAAACCAAGTAATGCAGCTGCATCGCCAGCATTCATTGAACCTTTACCGGCAAGCTTTGCATCTTCACAGTGGTCAAATACCGGAAGATTAAACATCTTTGAATACTTAAGAGCTGTCTTCATAAGAGATGCGTTTTCTACAGAACGACCGTCTTCTGAAATTGCACAAGCACCAGCCTGAGCCATTCTACCAATGTCAGCAAGTTCTTCACCCTTCTGACCCTTAGTAATAGCACCGATAGGCAATACATTGATTACGCCTTCTTTTTCTGCCTTGTACTTAATGTAAGTTACCATAATTTCATTATCAGTAACTGGTGTAGTGTTAGGCATAGCACAAACTGATGTAAAACCACCCATAGCACCTGCTCTAGTACCTGTTGCAATAGTTTCCTTTTTTTCCTGACCAGGTTCTCTTAAGTGAACGTGAAGGTCAATAAAACCAGGCATTACCCAACAACCTTCTGCATCTATAACCTTGTCTGCATCTGCTGAAAGTTTATCACTTACTTCTGCAATAACGCCATCAACAACAAGAACATTTGCAACACTATCAATATTATTTACAGGGTCAATTACTCGACCGTTTTTAATAAATAAGCTACTCAATGTATGTCCCCCTATCTGCTATTAGCCTCTGTTAAAAGCTTTAAAACTGCCATTCTTACAGCAACACCATTCTTAACCTGTACAGTAATAACAGAATTCTTACCGTCAATTACTTCTGTACTAAGTTCAACACCTCTGTTTACAGGACCTGGGTGCATTACAAGAACATCGTCCTTGGCATATTTCAAAATTTCTGAATTTACACCAAATAAACTTGAATATTCTCTTAAACTTGGGAATGGCATATTCTTCTGACGTTCAAACTGTATTCTTAATCCCATTACAACATCTGCATCTTTGATTGCCTTTGGAATATCTGTTTCAACTTCAACACCTAAAGACTTCATAGAATTGCTTACTAATGTTGATGGACCTGCAAGTGTAACCTTAGCGCCTAATTTTGTAAGACCGAAGGCATTACTTCTTGCTACTCTTGAATGAGAAATATCACCAAGAATTACAACCTTTAAGCCTTCAAAACTGCCCTTCTTTTCCATAATAGTGAAAAGGTCAAGAAGTGCCTGTGTAGGGTGTTCATTTGAACCATCACCTGCATTTACAACACTAGCCTTTACATTTTTAGCTAAAAGATGAGCTGCACCAGTCATCTGATGTCTTATTATCATTATATTTATGCCCATTTGGTCAAGAGTTACACCTGTATCCACAAGACTTTCACCCTTTGAAACACTACTTGTTGCAACGCCAAGGTCTTTTACAATAGCTCCCTGGTAATCACCTGCAAGCATAAATGACATTTTAGTTCTTGTACTATTTTCATAGAAAAGAGTAACTATACTACTTTTACTAAGACTATCATCTCTTAAAGATGGATTATCTATTTTTGCTTTCATTTCCTTTGCTGTATTGAGAATAGTCATAATTTCATCAGCACTTAAATCTCTCAAGCCAAGGAGGTCCTTCCTGTTATACAAAGCTATCACTCCTTTATAGTAAATTTAGACAATAAAAAAGACAATAAAAAGAATTTCTAAAAACACTCTTTCCACTGTCTTTGCAAACCACAAAAAAAGCAAACAAAAGGGGATAAAAATATTTTGAATACTGCCATAGCTGTCAAAGTATTTTTACACATAGTACATCCTCCTTTTCTTGCTCAAATATATCTAATGAATAATACCATTTTTATAGTATTTTGTCAACAGAAAATTCAAATTATTTTTTAATAATTTTACAAATTTCTACAATATATTTTTCGTCGACTTTTTTCGTCTTAATTTATATTCATTCTATCAAAAAAGCCATTAAAAGTAAATAGGTTATTTTAATATTATTCCAAGTTTTATGAATATTTATTTTCATAAATAAAATTAAATTTTTTCTTTTTAAATATTGCCCAAAAAAACAGTAAAATTATTGGTAATTTATATTATTACAAATTTTTCCACCTTATGATATAATACCTTTGTACGATTGTTTATTATTTTGAGAGGAGGATTATCGGTGTTTAATGTAGGTGACAGGGTTGTTTACCCTATGTATGGTGCAGGTGTTATTGAAGGTATTGAAACTAGAGATGTTGACGGTCAGGAACTTTCCTACTATGTTCTTCATATTCCAATAGGTGACCTTAAAATTTTAATTTCTAAAAGCAAAGCCGATGTTCTCGGTCTTAGAGCTTTAAATTCAGCTGAAGAAGTAATAGATATTGTAAATAATGCTGAACCTATTGATATGTCTAATAACTGGAATTTGAGATATAAAGAAAATATGGCAAAATTAAAAACCGGCGATTTATTTAAAATTACACAAGTTTTTAAAACCCTCTTTCTTAGAGAGAGAGTTAAAAGTCTTTCCAGTATAGAAAAGAAACTTCTCGGCACAGCTAAGCAGATTATTTTAAGTGAAATTATACTTTCACAGGATACTGATAAATCTCATGCCGAGGAATTGCTTATGCACGGAATTGCAATACCTATTAAATAATACTTTACTTAATAAGAAATTTGTAGTATAATGTTGTTTACGCTTGTTATTTAGTATGCTTATTCTAGGATGAAATGATACTTCGTTTCATCCTGTTTTTATGAATGGGAGTAATATTTTATGCGAAAAATTCTTTTAGTTATAGATATGCAAAATGACTTTATTGACGGAGCTTTAGGCACTAAAGAAGCTGTAGCTATTGTTCCAAAAGTCGTTGATGAAATAAAAAAATATGACAGCTCAGATATTTTCTTAACTGCTGATACGCATTTTGAAAATTACTTAGAAACTCAAGAAGGTAAAAATCTTCCTGTGCCCCACTGTATTAAAAATACAAACGGCTGGGAGATAAATTCTGATGTTTTAAAAGTAGCCGGCAGTTGTGGTATTTTTGAAAAGAGTGGTTTTGGTTGCCCAAAGCTTGCTGAAGAATTATGTAAAATAAAAGAACCTTTTCAAATTGAAATAATAGGCTTATGTACTGACATATGTGTAATATCAAATGCTTTCTTGATTAAATCCCTTTTACCGGAAGTTAAAATTTCTGTAAAGGCTGATTGTTGTGCAGGTGTTACTCCAGAGAGTCACAAAAACGCCCTTTTAGCTATGTCAGTTTGTCAGATAGAGATTATTGGAGAATAAATTATGATTAATCCTAAACATCCTTTTTATTCTGCCAATGACTATTACAGAGAAAAATTTGGTTCAAAAATCATTAAAATCGCCATTGACGGTGGTTTTACTTGCCCTAATCGTGACGGAAAGCTTTCCACAAAAGGCTGTATATTTTGTAGTGCCAAAGGTTCTGGAGATTTTGCAGGCAACAGAGTACTTTCAGTTACAGAACAGTTTGAACAGATGAAAGAAACAATGGCTAAAAAATGGGGATATGGAAGGTATCTTATCTATTTTCAAGCCTTTACTAACACTTACGGAAGTATTGATAAATTACGTCAACTTTACTTTGAGGCTGCCAATTTACCAAATGTAGTAGGTATTTCTATTGCCACAAGACCTGATTGTCTTGATTCGGAAGTTCTTTCATTATTAAATGAATTACAAAAAATAACATACGTTACTGTAGAATTAGGTTTACAGACTTCCAATGAAAATACTGTAAAACTAATTAACAGATGTTACGAAAACAGCATATATGAAAATGCTGTGAAAAATTTAAAATCTTTAGGCATAGATACTATTACACATATAATAATAGGTTTACCTAATGAAACTTTTGAAGATTATCAAAACACTTTACAATTCGCCATAGATTGTGGTACTGATGGAATTAAACTTCAGTTACTTCACATCATTAAAAATACTGAATTGTATAATTTATATTGCAAACAGCCTTTTAAGATTTTATCTCTTGATGAATATGTAGATATTGTAATAAAATTAATCGAAAAAGCTCCTCAAAACATTGTTATACATAGAATTACAGGTGACGGACCAAAAGAGGATTTGTTTGAACCTCGCTGGAGTCTTGATAAAAGAAAGGTTTTAAATTCCATATCTAGGGGCTTTATTACTAGATGTTCTTGTCAAGGTAAAATGTAACCAAAATTTATGTAATTATTTCTATAATTATGGAATAAAAAGAGGATTTACAATATTAAAAAAATGATTTATAATATAATATAGTTTTTTATAGGAGTTGGTATTGATGACAAAAACTGCTATAATGGCAGAAAACAAGCTTATCCTACTCTACTTAATTTACCAGTTAGATATGCCTATTTCGTGGGCAGACCTTTTGGATTTTGCAGTCCCTAATTATATGGATTATATGGACTTTCAAATATATTTACAGGAAATGGTTGAAAACGGTATTGTCGAAAAATTAAATGAAGACAACGGCTATTTTTACTCTATTACTGAAGATGGTACTCAATGTATACGTTATTTTAGCAAACGTATTCCTGAGTCAAAGTTAGGTAGTATATTGGCTTATGTGCGTAAGAACAAAAGTAGAATAAAAAAAGAATATTCAGTTTACGCAAATTATTTTTACTACGCAGAAAATGAATATATTGTTAAATGTGGTATCATAGAAGACGATGCCCCATTGATTGAACTTAATCTTACAGTTGCCTCAAAGGACCAAGCTAAGCTAATAAGAAAAAACTGGAAATCTAATGTTTCAAACATTTATAATACGATTTTACAAAGTCTTATAACAAACAATTCTCCCACATCAAATGATGACGAGGACGAAGATATACAGGAAAAGATTGAAAATTGTATGCAAAACAACGATATTCTTGAAGAAGATACCAACTTAATTCCTATGGTTGCGAAAAAGAAATAGAATGGTGTTAAGATTTATTTTTCACCATTCTTTTTTTATTCCTAAATAACAAAAACCACCTCACCAACTATAAAAATAGTTAATGAAGTGGCAAATATTATAATTTATATTTCAACACATCAAGATTATTTATATATTCTAATGCTGTGTTTTTATCATCTTTTAACTGAGCTACTAACTCGTCCATATTTTTGAATTTTCTTTCGTTTCTCAATCTCTTGTAAAAACAAACAATAATTTCTTTATCATAAATATCTTCATTAAAGTCAAAAATATTAGTTTCAATTCTTCTATTATTTTTGCCAAAAGTAGGATTTGTTCCTACATTAGAAAATCCATAATATGTCTTTCCCTCATAAATCACAGATGTAAGATAAACTCCATCTGGAGGTAGGAGCTTCTTTTCAGGTGGTTCAAGATTTGCTGTAGGAAAATTCATTAATCTTCCTCTCTGGTCACCATGAACAACCTTACCTATTACAAAATATGGCTTATTAAGTAACTTCGCTACAGTTTCCATATCCCCATAATTTATAAGTCCCCTAATTCTTGTACTGGAAACTCTGACACCATTGGTTTTTACAGAACTAATGCCTATAACATTTATTCCTCTTTCTTCTCCCAATTTTTTCAAAATTTCCAAATTGCCTACTCTATCTCTACCAAAGCAATAATTTTCCCCAACTACAAGAACCTTGCAATTTGTTTTTTTTACAAGCAAATCCATAAATGCCTCTGGTGCAAGCTGTGCAAACTCTCTATTGAAAGGATAAAGCACTAGGTCATCTACACCCATTTTTTCAATTATAAATTTCTTTTCATCTAAAGAGAGCATAGTAAGAAATTCGCCTTTTTTGCCAAAAAACTCTACGGGATGAGGATAAAATGAAAAAATTACACTTTCTAAATTTTCTCTTTTGGAATATTCTTTGACAGTTTTAATTAACTCCTGATGTCCCAAATGAACACCGTCAAAGTTACCTAATGATACAGCCGAAGCTCTCTCTATTTGAAAATCATCAGTTTCATAAACCTTCATTTTTATCACCTTATTTTAACATAGTTTTAGGTTTAATAAATTCCTCTTCTACTGTATAAATTCCGACAATGTTGTTGTCCCAATCTTTGAGAACAACTTGTCCTCCTTTATTCATTTCCTTGGTACTTAAATAATTCTTAGATATTGGATTTCCGTTTACAACGTACTTTTCTGCCTCTTTAGTAACAGTAACCGTTTTAAAATCCTTTAAAATCACATCCATAGGAATAAGAACATCATTTATATTGCCCTCTCCTACTAATTTTTTAAAGTCATCAATTTTTATACTGTTTTCAAGATAAAAGTTACCACTACGGCTACGTGTCAGCTTTGACATACAGCCACCACAGCCAAGTTTTTCACCTATATCTTTACAAAGAGTTCTGATATATGTACCTTTCGAACAAAGGACTTTAAAGGCAAATTTATTATCTCCCAAGCTTTTAATATCTGAAATGTTAAAGATATGTATAAGTCTGGTTTTTCTTTCTACTTCTTTGCCCTCTCTTGCCAATTCATACAATTTTCTTCCGTTTACTTTTATTGCTGAGTACATAGGAGGCTTTTGGTGGTATTCGCCTATAAAATTCACAGTAGCATTTTTAAAATCATCTTCTGTAACATTTACAGGCTTTTCCTCCAATACATCACCAAAAATATCTTCTGTTGTAGTAGAGATGCCAAGAGTTATTTCAGCAATATATTCTTTAATATCTGCTGCAATATAGTCAGCCAACTTAGTTGCCTTACCTACGCAAACTGGCAGAACCCCTTCTGCCTCTGGGTCAAGAGTACCTGTGTGACCAGTCTTAACTTTGCTAAGGGTATTTCTGACTATATTTACTACATCGTGAGAAGTAAAACCCTTTTCCTTATAAATATTTATAACACCTGAAAAATTATAATTACTTTTCATCTAATTCTCTCTTAACTCTTTCTACTGCTTTTTCCAACACATCTTTTAAATTTCCCTCTACAGAAGCACCGGCAGCCAATATATGACCACCACCACCATATTCTGATGCAATTTTATTTACATCAACTGATTTTGAACGGAAACTTAATTTAACAATACCATTATCTCTTTCACTTGCGAATACACTGACTTGTGAACCTTTAATAGAAAGCATATATCCAACTATACCACCGATTTGGTCAAGTGATGCACCACTATCCTCTAAATCTTTTGCTGTAATATAAGTATATGCAATTCCATCGCTATAATTCATATTATCAACAGCTCTGGCCTCTATTTTCATTCTCTCTATTGTCTTTTCCTTTAATATCTTTTGATGAATAAAAGGAGTATCAATACCTACACCTACAAGCTCCCCTGCTACCTGGTGAGTTCTTTTTGATGTACAATTATGCATAAAGCAACCTGTATCTGTAAGTATTCCTGTATAGAGAGCAGTTGCAATATTTAAATCAATATCTACAAACTGACTTACAAGCTCGTAAACAACTTCACAAGCTGATGACGCCTGACTATTTACTATATTTTTATCTCCAAAGAGATTATTACTTATGTGATGGTCAATGTTGTAAGTAAGAGTTGCTCTGTCAAAAACTGAACCAGCCTCTCCAAGTCTTTCCTTATCTCCACAGTCAACAGCAAACATAATTTCTGGATTTAGTTCGGAATAATCCCCATTATATAAAAATCTGTTGCCATTAAGAATATTAAATTCTTCTCCAAAATGTTCAAGAAGAATAACCGGAGTCTTGCCTAGCTTTTCAAGAGCAAAAGCAAGACCCATAACTGAACCTACAGCATCTCCATCTGGATTAACATGAGCAGAAATATATATTGTCTGTATATTTTTTATATCCTGTTCAATGGTATTTTCATACATACAAATCCCCTACTTATCGTTAATTTCTCTAATAATCTTATTAATCTTAAAGCTATATTCCAATGAATCATCAAGTATAAACTTAATTTCAGGAGTAACTCTAAGATTAATTCTCTTAGCAATAAGACTTCTGACAAAACCAGAAGCTCTATTGAGAACCTGCATTACTTCTTCTTTCTTTTCATCATCGCCTAAAATACTAACAAAAATCTTGCAATATTTTAAGTCGTTAGTTGTATCAACCTTTAAAACACTTGTAATAACACCTACTCTAGGGTCTTTTAACTCGCCTCTTAAAATAGTTGATACTTCTTTCTTGATTTCGTCATTAATACGAATCATTCTTGTATTTGTTTTCATTATCGCTTAACTTCCTCCATAACGAAAGCTTCAACAATGTCGCCTTCCTTAACGTCGTTAAACTTATTAAATGTAAGACCACATTCGAAACTTGTGTTAACTTCCTTAACATCGTCCTTGAAACGCTTTAAGCCGGCAAGTTCGCCTTCGTAAATTACGATACCATCTCTGATAATTCTAACCTGAGCATTTCTGTTCATCTTACCATCAGTAACGTAACCACCACCGATTGTACCGATACCAGATGCCTTAAATGTACTTCTGATTTCAGCATGACCGATAATCTTTTCTTCGTATACTGGGTCAAGGAGGCCCTTCATAGCTGCTGTAATATCTTCAATAGCATTGTAAATTACTCTGTAAAGTCTTACATCAACCTTCTGTTCTTCAGCAACATTCTTAGCAGATGGTTCTGGACGAACATTGAAACCGATTACAATGGCATTAGATGCACTTGCAAGCATTACGTCAGATTCTGTAATAGCACCTACACCACCATGGATTGTTCTAACCTTAACTTCGTCATTAGAAAGCTTTTCAAGACTCTGGCGAACAGCTTCAACAGAACCCTGTACGTCAGCCTTAATTACAATGTTAAGTTCCTTAATATTACCACTCTGAATCTGGCTAAATAAGTCATCAAGGCTAACCTTCTGAGGTGTTTCCTTGAGCATATCTACTCTATCCTTAGCTACAACAGATTCTGCAACCTGTCTTGCCTTTCTTTCGTTTTCAGCAACGTAGAACATATCACCGGCCATAGGAACTTCATTAAGACCAAGAATTTCCACAGGCATAGATGGACCAGCCTTCTTAACTTTCTGACCTCTATCATTCATCATTGCTCTAATCTTACCATAGCAAGTACCGGCAACAATAGGGTCACCAACGTGAAGTGTACCACTCTGTACAAGTACAGTAGCAACAGCACCTCTACCCTTATCAAGCTGAGCTTCGATAATATTACCTCTTGCTCTCTTGTTAGGATTTGCCTTTAATTCCTTCATTTCAGCAACAAGAATAATCATTTCAAGAAGGTTATCAATACCTTCCTTAGTCTGAGCTGAAACTGGAACACAAATTGTTTCGCCACCCCAATCTTCAGAAACAAGACCGTATTCAACTAATTCCTGCTTTACTCTGTCTGGGTTTGCACCTGGCTTATCAATCTTGTTGATAGCAACAATAATTTCTACACCGGCAGCCTTTGCATGGTTAATGGCTTCAATAGTCTGAGGCATTACACCGTCATCGGCAGCAACTACTAATATAGCAATATCTGTAACCTGAGCACCTCTCATTCTCATAGCTGTGAAAGCTTCATGACCTGGTGTGTCAAGGAATGTAATAGGCTTTTTATCAATAGAAACTGTGTAAGCACCAATGTGCTGAGTAATACCACCGGCTTCTCTTGCTGTAACGTGAGAATGACGAATAGCATCAAGAAGTGAAGTTTTACCGTGGTCAACGTGACCCATTACTACTACTACTGGTGGTCTTTCTACTAAGCTCTTTTCATCGTCTTCTTCTTCCTTGAAGGCTTCTTCGAAAATATCAATTTCCTTTGCGTGTTCAACAATAATGTTGAATTCTTCCATACAAAGTTCTTCTACTGTATCAAAATCAATTTCCTGATTGATATTTGCCATAATGCCCTTTTTCATAAGAGCTATAACAATAGCAGATGGAGCTTTCTTAATCTTTTCAGCTAAATCCTTAATGCTAATGCTTTCTGGAATAGCAATTTCAAAAATTTCCTGTACTTCTGGCTGCTTTGGAGCAACAGGTGCCTGCTTCTGACCACCCTTATTCTTCTTATTCTTCTTGCCATTAAAGTTATTATTGTTATTATTGAAATTGTTATTCTTCTTAAAATTGTTATTGTTGTTTCTATTATTGTTATTATTCTTGTTAAAATTGCCGTTATTTCTGTTATTGTTGTTATTATTGTTTCTATTATTATTGTTGTTATTCTGACCGGCGTTTTTATTTCCGTTGTTTTTATTATTATTGTTGTTGCTGTTGTTATTTTTGTTGTTGTTATTACCGTTATTATTATTGTTTACAACAGGCTTTTCTTCATTTTTAACTTCTGGTTTTTTTTCAGCCTTAGCTTCTGATTTATTGTAAAGTGCTTTTACCTTTTCAACTGATTCCTCATCTAATGAGCTAACAGCCTTTTTATCCTTAATACCAATGCTATCAAGTTTTTCTATAAGTTCTTTTGTACTTACTTCTAACGTCTTTGCTAATTCATGAACTCTCAATTTAGACAATAGAATACACCTCCATTTAGACTAGGGGCAACCCCTCACTACAACTTACTGTTCAAGCATAGAATGAATTTTGTTTGCAAAATTTTCATCAATTATGGCAAAGGTACTACGATTGTCTTTACCAATAATACTGCTCAATATATCTTTAGTGCTTGTTATTAAAATCGGCACATCATAATGTTTACATTTATTTGTAAATTTCTTTTTTGTATTGTCAGAAGCATCTTCCGGAATAATAACCAGCTTAGCTTCCTTTTTCTGAATTGCTTTCTCTACGGTATCTTCACCTGTTTTCATCTTGCCAGCCCTCTGACAAAGTGATAGTAGAGAAAGTGTCTGTCTATTCATTTATATTCTCCAACTGCATTTTTAACTCTTCATAAACGCTCTGGGGAACAGAGGTTTTGAATGACCTATCAAGTCCCTTAGATTTACACGCCTTGTTAAGACATTCTGCATTTGGGCATACATATGCACCTCTGCCCGGCTTTTTACCTGTAGGGTCAAGGGAAATTTCGCCAGCATCATTTCTGACAACACGAATAAGTTCTTTCTTATTTTTCATTTCCTGACAACCTATACATTTTCTCAAAGGAATCTTTTTAGTAGCCATTTTTACACCTCCCCAAATTATTCTTCAGTTGTTTCTTCTTCGATTGTTTCTTCAACTTCACTATTATTGCCAATTTTGTCAAAATCTATAAAGTCTGTAGAACGAGCCTGAGATTCACTCTTAATATCAATCTTCCAACCAGTAAGTCTTGCAGCAAGTCTTACGTTCTGACCTTCCTTACCGATAGCAAGTGAAAGCTGATTATCTGGTACAACAACCTTCGCAGACTTTTCGTCTTCATTTTCATCAATTTCAACAGCAACAACATTAGCTGGTCTTAAAGCTGCAGCAATAAATTCTGCTGGGTCTTCGCTCCAAGGGATAATGTCAATCTTTTCGCCCTTAAGTTCGTTTACGATTACATCAACTCTTGAACCGTTCTGACCTACGCAAGCACCTACTGCATCAACATTTTCGCTGTTTGAATAAACTGCCATTTTAGTTCTTGAACCAGCTTCTCTTGAAATACCCTTGATTTCAACTGTACCATCAAAAATTTCTGGACATTCAAGTTCAAAAAGTCTTTTTACAAGTTCATAGTGTGTTCTTGAAACAGTAACCTGAGGTCCTTTTGTTGCAAGTGAAACTTTAAGGATATAAACCTTTAATCTATCGTTAAACTTGTAAGTTTCGCCTGGAAGCTGTTCTGTCATAGGAAGAATAGCATCAGTCTTGCCAAGGTTTACAATGATATTGCCCTTGCCGTCTGTTCTCTGAACAATAGCTGTTTCAACTTCCTTTTCCTTTGCAGAAAATTCGTTGTACATTTTTTCTCTTTCAGCTTCTCTAAACTTCTGAACAACAACCTGCTTTGCTGTCTGAGCAGAAATTCTACCAAAATTCTTAGGAGTAATTTCAAAATCAACAAAATCGCCTAATTCATACATAGGGTTGATTTCCTGTGCATCTTCAAGAGAAACCTCTAAGAAAGCATCGTATACGTCTTCAACAACTTCCTTCTGAGCGAAAACCTTGATTTCGCCAGTTTCTCTATTCATATCAACCTTGATATTCTGAGAAGTACCATAGTTCTTCTTGCAAGCTGTAACAAGAGATGTTTCAATAGCTTCAAAAATTGTTTCCTTTGGTATACCTTTTTCTTTTTCAATTATTTCCAAAGAGTCTAAAAGTTCTTTGCAATCCATTTAAAATATCCTCCTTAAATTATAATATAACTGCTAATCTTGTAGTAGCAATGTCCTTACGGTTAAATGCTAATGTACGGTTGTCTTCAGTTATAATAGTAACATTGTCATTTTCATCAAGACCCTGTAAAGTACCTTGGAATTCCTTTACACCATCTACAGCCTTGAAAAGCTTTACATCAACAATTCTGCCCTTATACTTAATATATTCGTGGTCACGCTTTAATACTCTATCAAGTCCCGGAGAACTTACTTCAAGTATATAAGCCTGTTCTGTCATATCATCATCAAGCTGAGCATCAAGCTCACGGCTAACGTCTACACATTCGTCAATGCCGACGCCACCTTCTTTGTCAATATATAATCTCAAGTACCAAGAAGCACCTTCCTTTACATATTCAACATCAACAAATTCAAGTCCCTTTTTCTCAAGAATAGGTACAGCTAATTTTTCAACAAGTTTAACTATTTCCTTTGCCTGCATTTAACCATCCTTTCAATGTAACTTTTTATTTTACATACAAAACGAGAGTGGGCGTAACCCACTCTCACACAAGACATCATTCAACTGGAGTAATTATAACATAATATACCATACAATGCAAGCAAAATTTATCTTCTTCCTATATTATATAGTAGAAAAACATTTTTTCATAACATATTTTTTAATTTATATAACATCTTGCCAGCAATCAAAGTATAAAAAATGCCTTTTTTCATAATATAATACTGTAAATTACATTGGAGGTCATATAATATGAAGAAACGTAGTCAGAAAACCTGTTCCAGCTTTAAGCCAATTTCATATTTACCTAATGATTTATCTACTGTAAGGCAAAGTTGTTGTTATTGTGAATACTTTAATGATAAAAATTGTAGAAAAAGAATTTATGACGAATTGGAAGACGATGAATGAAAAAGGGGCGAAACAACTCGCCCCATAAATCACTATTTTGCCATTCTATAAATATTTGCTACATCTTCTGTATATAACTTTTTAACTTTACCGGCAAAGCCACCACAAGCTACAATACATTTTTCAGCCATTTCTTGTATCTGTTCTTCTGTAACATCAATTCCCAATTCCTTTATTGATGTTGGCATATTTATGCTATGATAAAATTCTTCCATAGCCTCAATACCTTTTAAAGCTGTTGCATCATCATTTTCCTGTGGCTCAACACCCATTACATTAACAGCAAATTTTGCAAATCTGTCTACTCTTTCCTTGTATACATATCTTGCCCAACTTGCCCATATTGCAGCAAGCCCTGCACCATGAGCACAGTCAAACATACCACCTAATTCATGTTCCATTTTATGAGTTGCCCAATCTCCACCGTCAGTACCACAACCTGTAATACCGTTATGAGAAAGACTGCTTGCCCACATTACCTCTGCTCTTGACTCGTAATTATCAGGCTCTGTCATCAATATTACTGCGTGTTTCTTAACAGTTTTCATAAGACCTTCTGCTATGCTGTCAGTAATATCCATATTTTCACTTTGGTTAAAGTATCTTTCCATTGTGTGCATCATAATGTCAGCACAGCCACTAGAAGTCTGATAAGGAGGTAATGTCATTGTCAATTCTGGGTTAAGAATTGCAAATTTCGCTCTACATACATCGCTATTGCAACCTCTCTTTATAAGACCTTCTTCCTTTGTAATTACAGATGAATTACTCATCTCACTTCCGGCTGCTGCAATAGTAAGCACGCAACCTATAGGCATACAAGCCTGTGGTGTTCTCTTTCTATCGTAGAAATCCCATACATCTCCACCGTTTGCCAAACCATATCCTATAGCCTTTGATGAGTCAATTACTGAACCACCACCAACAGCAAGTATAAAGTCTACACCTTCTTTCTTACAAAGCTCTATACCTTCGTAAACTAAACTTAACCTAGGATTAGGTACTACTCCACCAAGGGATACATATTCAATACCCTCTTTTTCAAGGCTATCTGTTATTCTATCAAGAAGTCCTGAACGTTTAGCACTTCCTCCACCATAATGAATAAGAACTTTCTTACAATTCTGTTCTTTCACAAGTTTTCCAACATGTGTTTCAGCACCTTTTCCAAAAACAACTTTTGTAGGTGCATAATAAGTAAAATCATTTGCCATTATTAAGACCCTCTTTCATAATTTATATTTTAAATATAGCACATCATTTTCTATATTTCAAATAATAATTATACAGCTATAAAACTACAGTACAAAGCTACCATTATAGGCATTGTCACAATACTTACAATAGTAGTCATTATATTTATAGCACCTGCATATTGTTCATTATTTCCATATACCTGTGCCATTTGCGTAATTGATGACGCCGTTGGTGTTATAGTTGCAATAAACGTTACTAACAAAATCATAGCACCATTATCTATTACTTTTGTTATGCCTGTAAAATATATAATCATAAACACAATAAAAGGGAAAAATATCATTCTAAAAAATAAAACCAAATATATTCTGCCGTTTGAAAATACTTTTTTAAGCTCTGCTCCTGCCATTATCATACCGGTAATAATCATACTAATTGGGGCAACAGTTCCACCTACAGATTTCAAAGTTCCCTGTAATACACTAGGAATATGAATTTTTGTAATAAACAATAAAATTCCAATAAATATAGCTATAAGATTTATGTTAGTATAAATCTTTTTTAATTCAAAGCCCTTTTCATTACTTAGCATACTCTTACAATGAGTCCACAACAAAACCAACTGCACAGATACAAAAGCACTAGAATACAGCACCCATTCATCGCCTAAAACTGACATTACAACAGGTATTACCATATTTGCAGCATTTGAATACATAACTGATGCTTTTTCTACTGGATTAAAATTCAAAACCTTTCCCAATATTTTAATAAAAATCCAAGCAACAAAATGTATAATTATTGCTACTCCAACAGCCAAGCCTAAACCCTTCAACTTTTCCGGTGTAAACTCAATTAAAAACGAATTTATAATTACACAAGGCATTATTAAGTAAAGACAGACCATTGATAAAACTTTACTGTCTTCAGATTTTACAATTTTCAATTTTACCAATGTATATCCCATTATTATCATTATAAAAAACTGGGCAATCTGTTTAAACAGCAAAAAACTTATTTCCATTATTTTCTCACCTACTTTCTATTATATCTAGTGTAAGTATAACACAACAAAAAAACCTTTCAAGCATATTTTTCATACACTTGAAAGGTTATATTTGTAAATTATTTGCCCCAAACTTCCTCTGCTATTTCTTTTACAAGAGCAAGTTTAGCCCATTGTTCTTCTTCTGTAAGTTTATTACCTATTTCGCAAGATGCAAAACCACATTGTGGACTAAGGTAAAGTCTATCAAGAGGAATATATTTTTCAGCTTCGTGAATACGATTGATTATTGTCTGCTTATCTTCAAGTTCCGGAGTTTTAGAAGTAATTAAACCAAGTACAACTTTCTTATCTCCTGTAACAGCCTTTAAAGGTTCAAAACCACCTGAACGTTCATCATCAAATTCAAGATAGTAAGCATCTACATTTTCTCTGCCAAATAATGGTTCAGCTATTGGGTCATATGCACCACTGCTGAAATAAGCTGAATGGTAGTTACCTCTACAAACGTGAGTATTAATAACTAAATCTTCCGGCTTTCCTTCAATAGCAAGATTGTTTACCTTTAAAAGTTTTTCTGTAATAGACTTTAAGTCTGCACCCTTGCCATAACGTTCTACGCTACCTTCTGCTACAAGTACGCCCCAAGTACAATCATCAAACTGAATATTTCTGCAACCGGCATTATATAAATCATTTATAACCTGATGATAGCCCTTTGCAATATCTTCAATTAATTCTTCGTCTGTTGGATAAAACTTTCTTGTTGTTTCAATGTTTGTAGGAATAACCATCTGCTGGAAGAACTGTGCCGGAGCTGGAATAGTCTGCTTTGCTACAGTATTTTCATCTTCAAGATTTTTAACAAACTTGAAATGCTCAACAAATGGGTGGTTTTCGCCGGAGATTTTACCTGTAAGCCAAGTATCATCAATTAATGCTGCCTCACTACTAAAAGCTACACCCTTTTCAGTTTTCTTGTGGGCAACACCCTTAAATCCCCACATAAAATCTAAATGCCAAGTAGCTCTACGGAATTCGCCGTCAGTAATAACGTGATAACCGGCCTTTTTCTGCTTTTCTACAAGGTCAGTAATAGCCTTATCCTCAACTGCCTTTAATTCATCAGCAGTAATTTTACCATTTTCAAAATCTGTTCTAGCCTGTTTTAATTCTGCAGGTCTTAAGAAACTACCTACATAATCGTATCTGAATGGTGTGTTTAATTTTGTCATTTTTATTTTTCCTCCTAAAATTATTTATTAAATTTTTCTCTAAATTGTTTTGCTGCCTTAACCATATTTATAAGACTTGCTTTTGTTTCAACAACCCCTCTTGTCTTTAAACCACAATCAGGATTAACCCATAACTTTTCAGGATTAATTTTTTCAGCCATTTTATTGAGAACTGTCAATATTTCATCAACCGATGGCACTCTAGGCGAATGAATATCATAAACACCTGGACCAACTTCTGTTTTAAAATTGTTTTCCTTTAAAGAATCCAACAGCAATAAATCTGAACGAGAAGCCTCAAATGTAATTACATCTGCATCCATATCATCAATAGCCTTAATTATATCTGTAAATTCACTGTAACACATATGTGTATGAATTTGAGTTTCTGCCTTTGTTCTACTGTGAGTTAATCTAAATGTCTTTATTGCCCAATCAAGGTACTCACTGTACCAATCAGCCTTACGTAAAGGAAGTTTTTCTCTCAATGCCGCTTCATCAATCTGTATAATCTTTATACCGTTTTTCTCTAAATCAAGAACTTCATCACGAATAGCAAGTGCAATTTGGTAAGCACATTCTTTCAAAGAAATATCCTCTCTAGGGAAAGACCAATTTAATATAGTTACCGGTCCTGTCAACATACCTTTCATAGGTTTATTTGTTAAACTTTGAGCATAAACTGACCAATCAACTGTCATAGATTTGTTTCTTGAAATATCACCCCATACAATAGGTGGCTTTACACAACGTGTTCCATAAGATTGAACCCAAGCCTTTTCTGTAAAAATATAGCCATCTAAATTTTCACCAAAGTATTCAACCATGTCATTTCTTTCGTATTCTCCATGGACAAGAACATCAATACCTATTTCTTCCTGTAATGCTACACATTCAGCAATTTTCTTTTTGTTAAATTCAATGTATTCCTGCTCTGTAATTTCGCCTTTTTTAAATGCTGTTCTATTCGCCTTTACATCAGCAGTCTGAGGAAAAGAACCTATAGTAGTAGTTGGGAAAATAGGCAAATTAAATTCCTTTTTTTGAATTTTTTCACGTTCTTCAAATGCAGGAAGTCTTGTAAAATCACTTTCCTTTATATTTTTAATTCTTTCAACCACTTCTGGATTTAAAGCATTTCTATCTTCACTAAAAAGTTTTTTGTTGTTTACAAATACATTATCTTCAGTGAAATTAATTTCTTCTGCAAGAACTTTTAAATCTGCTAATTCTCCTAATTTCTCAACTGCAAAAGCAAAATGTTTTAAAACAGCTTTTGAAAGTTTTGTTTCATTTTCAACTGTAAAAGGCACATGCAAAAGAGAACAAGAGGTACTTAATACTATTTCTATACCCTTATTTTTTAATAAATTTAATGTAGAAATAGTTTTCTCATAGTTATTACGCCAAATATTTTTACCGTTTACTAAACCGGCAAAAAGTATTTTATCTTTTGGAAAACCGTATTTTTCAATAAGATTTAATGTTTCTTTTCCTTCAATAAAATCAAGTCCAATAGCGTCAAATTTGAGCTTTATTATATTTTCATAACTATCTCTTATATCTCCAAAATAAGTTTGTAAAAGAACTTTTATATTTTCTTTCTTTGCCAAAACTGCATTATAAATTTTATCAAATAAAGTTAGGTCTTCTTTTGTAATGTCATGAACAAGGAAAGGTTCATCAAACTGAATCCAATTAACGCCTAATTTACTCAATTCATTCAACAATTCAGAATAAGCTTTTATAGTATCATCAACAAACTCCTCAACAGATTTATTACCAGTAAATCTTGCAAGCTTCAATAATGTAAAGGGACCAACAACTACTGGCTTTGTTTCAATACCGTCTTTTTTTGCTTCGCTATAGTATTTAAAAGGATTTGTTCCTACAAGTTTAATTTCAGTATCATCTTCAATTTCAGGAACGATATAATGATAATTTGTGTTGAACCACTTTTTCATAGCCAAAGCTTTAACATCACCATTTTCACCCTGATAACCTCTTGCCATAGCAAAATATGTATCAATATCTGATAAATTTAATTCCTTATATTCTTTTGGTACTATATTGAATAAAACAGCAGTATCAAGAACCAAATCATAAAAAGAAAAATCATTAGACGGAATATAGTCGATATTACTTTCTTTTTGTAAATTCCATTGATACTTTCTAATATCCTCAGCAGTTTCTTCTAATTGTTGAGCTGTTATTTCATTTCTAAAATATTTTTCTGTTGCAAATTTCAATTCTCTTAGCTTTCCCACTCTAGGAAATCCAATTACAGATGTTTTCATTTATTTACCTCCTTAAATTTTTGTACGACGTCATTTGCATATATTATAACCACAGCAAACTAAATCTGTAAAATACATAAAAAAATAGGTTTGATATAGTTTTAAACTATACCAAACCTATTCCATCATAATTTATTTTTCATTTTCTTTTTCTCTTCTGTTTAATTCATTCATATATCCAGCCGTAATAATACCAGTTGGTAATGCAACTATGGCTATGCCCATAAAAGAAGAAATCATACTTATAACCTTACCCATTTGACTTATTGGATAAATATCTCCATATCCTACAGTAGTCAATGTAACAACAGACAAATATATTGCATCAAAGAAAGAATTGAAACTCTCTGGCTCTACTTGGAACATAATTAATGCAACTAAAAAGATGTATCCACCGGCTAATACACAAACTGTAATCAAAGCCTGTCGTTCTCTTTGCACAACTGAAAGTATCATATTAAAACTTTTAGAATATCTTAGTAATCTTAAAGCCTTAAAAGCCTTGTTTAATCTTAACAGCCTAAACAATTTAAAACTACAAGCGAAGGCAATATAGATAACAAATCAACTATACCATAAAATGTAAAAGGGTACTCTATAAAGGCCATTTTCTTCCTTTCACTATGCCTGAAATCTGCTGTTATCCAACGCAAAATGTAATCTACAATAAAAAGCAGGACTGTAATTTTTTCTATCCACATAAAAACAACACTACTGCTTTTAAAACATAAAGGAACTACACTGCCTAAAATACAAAATATCATTATTCGGTCATATAACACACTTAATATATCATCATTTCCGTCTACATCTATTATATTGTATATCTTTTCTCTCATATTTTTCACCCTTTTGCCCAATATCAAAACCATCTAATTTAATATTACCCTAAATATTCTTTAAAATCAAATTTTTTACAATTCATTATAGAAAAGGCAAGGCTAAAAACAGCCTTGCCTAACACATCATCTATTCCAACTTCTTGCATAAAATATATAAACCCTAATTAGATTTTCCAACAATACTGTAGCAAAAACCGTTAAATAAAAAGCCACTTTTGAAAATTCACTAAATCCAAGTATCAGAAAAATTAAGTTGACAATGGCCACTATAATCAAATTTACATAGTTCAATCCACGACAAATTTCCTTACTTTTTTCATTGTTGGACTTTTCAATTTTGTATGTAGCATAGTTCATAGGCAAACTATAGATAAGTAAAATAAAAGCAATAATGATAATTAACTCTATAAATTTATGTAATTCAAAAGCAGTATAAACAAAATTTCCAAGTATAAAACTTGCAATAAGAGTTACCAAATCTATAACCAAACCAAATTTAATTAGTAATTTCATTTTCACCCCTCCTACTTTCCAACAATTCAAAAGCAGTAAAACAATTTATAATCATTAAATATGCAAAGCCAATTATTAAGCTAAATACACTTTTACCATTTAACACACTATCTGCTATAATAAATATCAAAAGCATTTGATTTATTATAGTAATAAAATAACAAATCAATGCTATTTTAGTATTTCCTTTAATTCTAAAAATCTTATAATAAAGTACTTGAATTATAAAAGCCACCAAAATTATACATATTTGCCTGTATGAAAATTCAAACAATACTTAATTAAATATTTTACAATTTTCATATTTATTCCCCCGAACATAAATTTTTATTAACTAAAATCCGTTGGTTCTGGTTCTTTATCATAATCAACCACATAGAGTTCTGCTACTTTTCTTCTATCTTCGTATGCTAACTCCTCTATTACATAAGCACTTATACACCATCTATCTATATATGATAGCTTATCCAACTCTTTGACTAACTCCTCATCGTCTAACTTTCTAAGTTTTTCAAGTATTGTATCTAACATTTCTTCGCAAATAGGAGCTTCTCCATCAAGACTAGGAGCTGATGAACATTTCCAATTTTTTTTCAAAATATCTAATTCTCTTTCTATCATAAAACCAACTCCTTATTAATTGTAATTCTACTACATATCCGAAATTAATTTTCATCAGAGCTAAAATCCAAAATTTTATTTATTATTTTTCTTTACTTTTTTTACTTGAGATATTCTATATATCTGTGCAAGCAACGAAACCAATATTAGAAAAAATACGATATTTCTCATTTTTTTCATAAAAATACCTCCCCTAATATTTCATATCCAAATTTTAACCTTATGTATTTTCTAGCAATAATGCCTAATCAAATAATCTATAATATCTCGGCCTCTTTCAAAAAATATTACTGATGCTATTATAAATATATAATAGAAATTCATAATAAACATTATTAATAAAAACCCATAATAATCATACTTTTTTTTCGTAAAAAACTCTATTATACGCGAAATAACCAGTTCCAAAGAAACTAAAACCCCAATTGGACCCCAAAAAAATATTTTTACAATAAAAGTTCTATACCATGAGCTAAAGGAACTATAGTAATCCTCCAAATATATATCAAAACCAAACAAAAACACTATCATCAAAACCCCATGAACTATACCCAGCTCTGTTATAAAACTAGGACTATCTATTTTTCTTTTTAATTTCTTTATAAAACTTTCACTCTCTATTTTCTTTTTACTCATAAAATAATCCCCATTATTACCACGCTCAATTTATCATAATTAATTCTTCTTAATTTCATTATACACTATTTGTTGTGTATTAACAATATACTTTGTATTATTTAAGAAACAGATATGTTTTTATAAAACAAAAAGCCATAAACTTATAATATTTACAAAGTCTATGGCTCTAATTATATATTTTAATTTTTATATTACTGATAGTCAGAACATATACTTACATTTCAATGGTTAGTAGACTACAAATTTCCATGTATCTTATCATATAATCTATGTAATAATGGATAATTCTTTTTATCCCAATTTCTACTACAATAAAAATACCAATTATCGTCACCAATTTTCTTAGTATGTACAGTTGTCATATAGGTCATAGAAGAATCTCTAAACAAAATATCATAGATGGAAAATTTACATTTCCAACTATCTTCATTCATTTCTAATATATAAGCTAAACCATTAAATGTATCATTTTCAGCACTAGAATTTGCAAAAACAAATCTATATCCCCAATTATTTTTTTCATTATTTAAGCATAAAACATATATTTTATTTATACTATAAAGTTTTGAGGCTTCTTTTATGTAATTTTCTGTCTTACTATCAATATTGCATTTCTCTTTTTTATTCCAATAAACTTGAATTTTACCATCTTCTGAAATATTTATTAAATTACAATCATGTATAAAACTTTGTTCTTTTAAATTTGTAGCAAACCCATTCCAAAATTCTTTATCGCTTAAGTACAAATTTTCTATTTGTTTTTTATTTGAATATAAATATTTATTTTCAATATTATGAATACTTAAAATATTCAAAATAATAAATATTAAAACACCTATAAAAACAATACTGATAAATAATTTTTTATGCTTATATATTTCTTCATACCTCCCCTCCTTTTTCTGACAAAACTTTTAAATAACTTCTTTAAAATCCATGCACCTAATTAAACTAGCATTTATACAAGTTATTGTTTATGTCACAAAAATTATAAGACGGTAGGTGTGGAATCAATACCAATATTGTATATAGTAATACCATTTATCTCGGATTTTTTCCGTACGGATTCTATGACCTCCATGCCTTTGTTGAGCACCTTTTTCATCTTGCCCCTCAAACACACCGGGACTTATTTCGACTAACTTAAGATTGTTAAATTCAAATGCATAAGGCTTATCATCGCGTGAAAAATAAAATCCTGTATAAGTTCCTGTGTCTAAAAAGCCGGAACCTCCGCAATAAAATTGCAAAATGTTTTCATTGTAAGCATAAACGCTTGTAACTATGGTGTTTTCCCCAAGATGTCTTTTAAGGATTTCTTCTTCCTTTTGTTTTCTTATTTCAGGTTTGTCATTTGAAGATTTGATTTTCTCAATTTCACTATATGAGAAGTTTTCGAGCATCTCATAATTGTCGCTTACATATGAAACAATTTTATTGTATGTTATATTATCATTGTTGATATGGTAGCTTACAAAGAAAATGCTTAGGGCGATAATAGCAACTACTACAACACCTAAAATTCTGATTAACACTATTTTATCCAACTTCACTTCAAATCCCCCTTACCGATTGTTATACCAATTTATGCCTATTCTTACATTAGCTTTATCATCTGCCGAATCAGCACTACGGAAAACCCCTCCTATTCCATTAAATAAACCTGTAAGTGATAAATTACCACCAGCCGCCGCAAAATCGCCTCCCTTAAGTAGTATTCCTTCTGAAAAACCTGCTGCCGTTTTCAAATATCCATAAATTATATTGCCAACTGCTTCAGGAGTAGTAAGAGTTTCAAAAAGCACTATTGAGGCACTTATACTTCCAGGATATGTGCCAGCCCCTATGAGAGCATTCCACTTATCTTTCAATTTAATATCCCATGTAGCACCAGTCTTAACCATATCATAAAACCACATGAAATCCCCAGAATGTGCCTGAAAATCACCAACGGCATCATTTAAGGCATTGTTGATGGGCACACTAAAATCTTTATATTTCTTACGACCTCCAGCACCGATGTTCCTTGCCATAACGATTTCAACGCCAACAGCAATATCCTCTTTTGTCCTATATATTAGCCCCAAACTTGTCCATGTTTGTAAGCCAACTACCCCGGCATCTTTTCCTGTATTACATATGTTTTTGTGCCATCTACAGTTTTAGAAATTCTATAATGGTTTGGCATGTATTCAATTTATATCAACTTATTTGCTAATAAATAATTGTAAATATTATTACTCAATTTAATACGACTCATAGCTTTTTCAATTTCTTGCTGATTTGAAAATTTAGCACCACTTTTTACCAACTCTTTAGTAATATCATAGTATCCTGCAGTAGTTGCATAATATAAAGCTGTTCCACCATCTTTACCATACCTTAAATTATAATTAATATCAACACCATAATCAATCAATAATTTAACAGTATTTGTATTTCCATATTTAACAGCATTAATTAATGGATTACCGTTAATTCCGTTTACATTTGCACCATAATCTAATAGTAGTTTTACACAAGCATCTCCATTATCTGGTATGCAAGCTAACTCTAGCAAACTAACACTGTTTACAGGTTTATTAACATCTGTTCCTGTATCCAAAAATGCCTTTAACGCCAAACCATTACCAGAAGATGCAGCTGTATAAATTGCTCTATCAATACTCAAGTTATCGTTATATTTTTCTATAAGCAATTTTGTTATGTCATAATTATTATTCATTACAGCATAACACAAAACATCATCATAATTTGTACCTTTTTCACCCCTTGTTGATGCACCTTTTTCTAACAAATATTTTACTATATCACATCTATTATCTTTCATAGCTCTTTCAATGGCTGTGATTCCGTTTTTATCACTACTATTAATATTAGCACCTATTGATAATAAATATTGTATATTTTCTATATTTCCGTACTCACAAGATAGCATATATAAATAATTAATATCGTAATCTCCATATTGAATTATTTTTTTCAATGTATCTGCATTACCAAAGGATGCAATACAACCAACCACCAATTTCTTGTTTTCATATTTAATATCTTCATTTAATAGTCTACTACTGTCAAATATTGAATCATAAATTTGTGAATCTACATTTTTATTATGTTTAAGTAATGCTCTTAAATATCCATATCCTTTATAATAATTATTATCATTCTTTAATTCATTTAGTACATTATTAACAGTTTTATCGCTTACTATAAGATTATCGAAATCTGTTAATGCATATATTAATTCTCCATAATAGCGCCCTACTGCATACTCAATCAATGATACTCCTTCACTATTAACATAATTAATATCTACCCCTTTTTCAATTAACAAATCAAACATATCTTTATTATATCCATAATACTCAATTAAGTAAGTTAAAACAGATTTTCCACTTGTAGTAATATAATTGGGGTCTGCTCCTTGCTTTATGAGATATTTAGCAATATCTGGTCTATTTTCAAACAAAGCCATAACTACTGGACTATCAACAGTAGACATATCCCACACACTAATTTTTAGTGGTTTAAAGCTGTTTATATTACAGTCATCATCAACAGCTTCCTTTACGGCTTCAAAATTTTGAAAATCTATTGCCCGATATAATTTAGCATTGTGCGATAAGCCTCTTAATAAACCATATATACTAAATAAACCACATCCACATAATAAAAAAAATATCAAAAAAACAATACAACCTATTTTCCATAATTTGCATCTGTAAAATTTTTGCTTGCCCATGTAACATTCACCTCATTATTATTCCTATTCACAGTAATACCTCTGTTTTCATATGATTCACGAGCCTTGTTAACAGTTCCTGTGAAAATTTCAGCCATATGTGAATCAGGAAAAGTAATGCTTATATCCATAGTTAAATCATCCAAACTAGCATTATTTGCAATAAATCCATTTATCCACCATGTGTTATCTTTTCTACTGAAAATTTGAGTATTATTACTTGAATCTCTTAACTGAATAGACATTTTATAGTCTACAGAAGATGATTTATAGTGTTTTACATCTAACGCATTTTCTATAACATTAGATCCGTTTTTTTTCTCATAAATACCCACTTCACATCCTATTCCAGGTCCATATCTACCTTTCCATAATTGTATTCTATAGTCAACCTCATTGAAGTTAAAATAAAATTTTTTTGTTATTATATTAAATAAGTTTACATTTACGTCCGTCTTATTTATCCCTAGTATAGACGGTCCTGAATTATCAGCCAATTTATCATATATATTGTTATATCCAAATGCTTTTTGCCAACAATCAGAATTTGTATACCAAACAGTAGTATCGTCATCTTGTTTATGACTTCTAAAATCAGTAAACTTAATAATTTTACTTAATTTTTTATTACTACTAATAATCTTTGAAATTCCTTCAAAAAAATTTCCTCCTCTAGTAGTAGTCAATCCACTCGAATCACCAAACATCACTGGATTCTGACTGGCATATGCATACCAATTATTACCATCTTTTATAGGGTCTTCTGTTATAAACGAACCTGTACTTGGGTCATAATATCTATTTCTTAGGTATACAAGTCCTGATTCACTATCTGTGTATTCTCCACAATAGCCAAATGGAGCATCTCCTATGCCTATATCTTCTGTTATATTTCCATAGGCATCATAAACTGTTGTAGATGAATTATCTTTTCCATTTACAAGATTACCGTGTCCATCATAGCTATATAAATTCTCTTTGCTATCAGATAATACTTGACCAAATTCATTTTTGTTGCAAGATATTTATAATTTCCTCCACATTTTGCTTTATTTTTCGCCCACATCAAATTTTCAGGATTTCCAAATTATTGTATATACTATAAAATATAATAAATATTAACCCTACACTCCCCTTAAACAACTCTCCTTATTTTTTTCTTTAAATCAATTTCCAATAAATCATATTCTAGTTCACCCCAACTAAATAATCTCCACTCTGGGAAAAATACCACATCACAAAAGGCAACAAGTAATATTAATAATTCAATGTCGTATTTCCACTCCATCGACTTAATTTTGTAGATATTCTTTCTCCCAAATCTCAACCTACTCTTAATTATACTAAATAAAATTATATCTTTATTTGTAACATTTATTATATGTTCTTTATTTTCTACAACATTAAATTTTAAGATTTCATCATTTATTTTAATACTAATTCCATTATTCTTATCATTTAATGTTTCTCCTATTTTTTTATCTTTTTCATACAAAATATATTTAGGAGCATCTGTTGGTGTATATATTAAATATAAGAAATTTAGCAAAAATTTTTTCAAAACATTTTCTTGTTTTAAAACATAATTCTTATCTGTACATATTTTTCTTAAAGTTAAACCAAAAGTATAATTAGCTTTTGCTACAAAACTCGAAAAATCTGCTTCATACAAATACCCCTTTTTAGTTATTTTTCTTTCTACCAAGCCATTAAAAATCAATTATTAATCAACCCCTATCTCTACCCCTTCGCCGATAACGGCAATAGATTTCACTAGAATTTTTTTATTTTCTAAATCTATTTTTGTTGCAACTCCTACTCCTCCTACATATCCAGTTCCCTTTAAAACTAATTTATGTTCAGTAAGTGGTATAGGAACTTCAACTTTACCACCCATAGAATATAATGATGCTGAAACATCAGCTCCAACATATTCTTTTGTAGCTCCAACATCAGCATTTATATTCCCTATATTTATACTAAATTCCATATTGTGAACTTTATTTTTTATTTCAGCCAATCCTGCACTACCTGAAATAATATTTAACCCATTTTTTATATTCATTCCAGTGAAACTTGCAAATAACCCATCACTTTCGCTGTTACCGTTAATTACTGAATTACTTACCTCGTATTTATTATCTATTTTCAAACCCATATGTTCCCAAGTAGTCTTACCTACCTTTCCATAACACTCACCTGTATTAGTCAATTTATTTTTATCCTTATATAAATTAACTGCTTTTACAGTATATTCATCATATATACCATATGTATATCTTGCATCAAGTAATTTTTGCTTACTTAGTACTTGTTGCACCTTGATAACATCTCTCATACTATTATTTTTTTGTTCAGATAATATAGTATTTTCCCCAAACAAACCACTCGGGTCCCAGCCATTCACCGGATTGCCCTCACAATAGCCATACCAATTATTTCCGTCTTTTACTGGGTCTTCTGTTATAAATGAACCTGTACTTGGGTCATAATATCTATTCCTGAGGTATACAAGTCCTGATTCCTTATCTGTATATTCCCCGCAATAGCCAAATGGAGCATCTCCTATACCAAAATCTTCTATTCTGTTTCCGTACGCATCATAAACACATGTTGAATAGCTGCTTTTTGCATTTACAAGATTTCCATGTCCGTCATAGCTATATGAATTCTCGTTACTATCTGATAATATTTGACCATTTACGCCTATTCTGTAGTTTATTTTCAGATTTAATTCACTATCAAGTTCAGATACAACTCTATCATTATCCCACAACTGATATGTTTTTGTGCCATCTACAGTTTTTGAGATTCTGTAATGGTTTGCCATATACTCATAGGTTGCAGATTCCTCTTTTTTACCTCTATAAGTTTTTAGCTCATTAAGTCCATCATAGGTATATACTTCTTTTCCATAGTCATAATACTTATAAGTACTATCTGTTAAATTAAGTTTAAACTTAGTATTATCAACATTTTGCTTATATTTTATCCTATTTAATCTGTTACCGTTTTTATCATAGCCATAGGTTGTTATATTTTGCCACTTAGTACTTACATCATTTATAACCTGAGTTTCCTTTGTCAAACGGTTGTTTTTATCATAACTATATGTTGTTATATATGCTGGACTATCCTCGTCTCCATAATTCTTTTTAGAAAGATTGCCAAATTCATCATATATATAGTCTATTGTAAATGGTGTACCAGCATCTTCGCCATAAACCTCCTTAACAACCCTATTTGCACTGTCATATGTATAATCCATTGTTGCATTATAATGATTTACATAGTGAGCTATATTTCCGTCTGGATAATATGAATATCTATAGCTTGTTTTGACATTCTTGTTATTGGTATTTGTTACTCCAGTAATAAGATTAGCTTTGTTATATTCATATTTTCTGGTCATATTGTTATCTTTTGTTTCAGTAATATTGCTACATACATTTTATTAATTAATTCCTATTGCCATATTTACAATAAACACCACTACCTATATCAATTTTGAGTTCCCTTACCCTAGCCCAAAATCAAATATAGATAGTGATGTCTAATAAAAATTATTACAAAGCCCCCTTGCTCTATTCCTTACCTATTTTAATTGTAATATTTCAGAGATTGTATTTTTTAATATGTTTGTCTATCAAATCTCATGATGTAAACGATATTTCTTTAACACAATCATTTTCATCAATAGTAAAAATAACATAACTATACCCTAATATATACCCCAATTCATTTGGTTCTGTATCTAATAGTTTCATTTTATGTTTACCCCATTTTTCAACATCTGACTTTGGAGAACCTAATCCTAAATGTTTATATGTAAACTTATATTTATCACTATCAACAACAACTACCATAATTCTAGGCTCCGCACCTTTTGCTATAGCTGCTTCTGACATAATGTAAAATCCATCATACCTATATATATATATTGGACTTTTTTCTCCATCGTCCACATATGTGACATCTAACGCTTTACCCCACTTTTTCTCAACATTAGATATTTTCATATCTATAGGTATTTTTAATTTCATATAAAAAGGATTAGTATAGTGGTCCCAATCTAAACTTAAATTTGAGTATATATATCCCAACTCATACGTAATTGAAATTATTCTTCTTGGATTTGATATAAGCCATGTTATAAAACATATAACTCCTATTACTATTGATATAAATACACATTTTTTTATTTTTTTTATCATGAAATCAACTCCCCATTTGAATATTTCAATTTTCCCATAGGTTTTGTCTTCTTTGCAACTTTTTTATCCATTTTTGTATCCTCATTTATATCACTATATCCCTTTTGGTTTTGTGATAATCTTGATTGATATTTTAAATCTATGGATTTATCTTCTAAGCCTATAAGCATAAATGGATTCCAGCCAAACGATACATTTCCATCATATGCATATACTATACCGTCTACCTTTTTAGAAATCGCACTAGCAAAATTCTTATAATCATAAAAACGATAAGAGCCATAATGACCTGCATTACAAGCTAATATAGTCAAATCTTTTTTTATTTTTTTATCTTTTAATTCGCTTACACCATGAATTTTATGCCAATGTTTATTTTCTCCATCAGCAGAAATAGCATTGGTATTACTTCCCTCCTCAAAAATTAATTCCTTATTATTTCCGTGAGAGTAAATTCTTACATAATCTATTTCTACTGTTTTACCATCTTCAATCCCCATATCATTCCAACCCTTTACAAAATCGTCTGCTATACCAACATGTACTAAGTGAACTTTATCCTCTGGCTGTCCCATTTTAATTAATTGCTCTTTTTGCCAAGATGCTTGTTTTTCAAAATCATCTATATAAAAAACATAACTATCTAGCCCAGTCGGATCCCAAGCATTAACCGGATTACCCTCACAATATCCATACCAATTATTACCATCTTTTATAGGGTCTTCTGTTATAAATGAGCCTGTACTTGGGTCATAATATCTATTTCTGAGATATAAAAGTCCTGATTCTAAATCTCTGTATTCGCCACAATAGTCAAAAGCTGTTTCATATTCATTATATCCATTAACTATATTTCCGTAGGCATCATAATAACGTCTTGTTTCGTTTGTAAATTTCTTTGATGTTTTTGTAATATTTCCATGTCCATCGTATGTATAATATCTATCAGTTCCATCATTAAAAATCTGTCCATTTACATATCTTCTATAATTAGATGATAACTCCATATTTGAGTTTGTTTCAACTGTTATATTTTGTCCATCCCAAATTTGATAATTCTTTATACCATTAACTGTTTTAGAAATTCTATAATGATTTGGCATATATTCATAACTTGAAACTACATCCTTTTTATTTCTATACGTTTTTAATTCGTTAAGTCCATCGTACGTATATATTTCTTTACCATACTCTGACTTTATATCGAGATACTTAGTTGACGAATTAACATCAGTTATCCCCAGTTTAAAACCACTTTGTTCCTTTAAATCTCCTCCTCTAGTAACTCTATTTAATCTATTACCATTTCTGTCATAGCCATATGTCGTTATATTTTTATATCCATAAGGTGCACTTCCAACATTTTTTATTTCATCTATAAGACGATTATTTTTGTCATAATAATAGCTGGTTACATATTTAGCACTATTTTCATCACTGTAACTTTTTGTCCTAATATTTCCAAATTCATCATAGGTGTAGTTTGTTTCAAAATTAGCTGCATCTCCACTATATTCTTCCCTTAACAACCTATTTGCACTATCATATTCATATTCTGCAAATGTTTCGGCTGTGTCTGTCCAAACAGAAGACTTTATATTTCCATCAGGATTATATGCATATGTATATTCCATACTTAATCCATAGCTATTTTTATTATATACTCGCTTTAATAAATTTGCATTATTATATTCAAAAATTCTACTATCAGCTCCATTTTTAATAAGTGTTATATTACTATTATCATCATAGGTATAGTTTGTTGTTGAGGTTATTTTTTCATCATTATCGTAGTAATTTGTTATATAAATTCTTCCTAAACTATCACTATAATTTTTATTTTTTCTATAAGTCTCACCATTCTTCTTATAAATTTCCCATTCAACAAAACCAAATGGAGTATATGTCCTTTCAATGTTAAATTTAGTACCATTTACCAAAGTTTCTTCGTTTGATTCTAAACCTAATCCATTGTAGGTATAATTTTGAATCGCCACAGAATTTACAGCTGATTTTAATTTACCAATGCTATTATATGTAAAAGTATTATTCACATCTTTGCCTTTTTCACTTAAGCAATTTCCCAAAGCATCATAGGTATACTTCATTATATCGCCATTTCTATCAGTTTTTGATACCATATTGCCATAGTCATCATAAATATAAGTTTCTTCCTGACCCATTGCATCTGTATACTTTATTAATTGGTTTCTGTTGTCATACTCATAGCTTGTCACCTGTGTATCATTACCTAAACCTCTTGTCACAGAAAGTATATTGTCTGCCTTGTCATAAGCATATCTAGTTTTTTCTGCTGAATTATAAACCTGTGAAAGTCTATTTTTATAGTCATACTCATAATTAGTAATTCTATAGGAATTTGTATTGTTTTTTATACTTTCTCCTATCTTATTACCAACTTTATCATATGAATATACAATTTCACCTGTCATATTAGCATCAATAGGATTTTCAACACTTTTAAGCCAATTTAAACCTGTATATGTATACGTAGTAGTGTTGCCATTACCGTCTGTTTCAGATATCTTATTGCCAAGCATATCATATGTAGCATACATATTTATTGTTTTCTCTGTATTAATTTGCATTTTATATGTAAATTTTGTCAATAATACATTTCCCTTTGAATCATAAGTATTTTCTTTTTTCCCTGGACCAATCTCCTTTACAACATTATTTAACATATCATAAGTATAGTATTTGGTTGCTATATCATCTAATGATTCTGACTTATGATGTTCCTCATAAGAAATCCTATTTAGTTCATCACTCATCGTAATTGTTACAATATTGCTTGCTGTATCATCTCCATACAGTGTATTAATACTCTCTAAACCAGCTTTTTTTACGACAAAGTCGTTAGTCTGACTAGAAATTTTTTCTTTTGATTTATTATCATAAACTGTTTGGGATACGATTCTATTTAAACTATCATACCCATACACAGTTTTTGCCTTACCATTTATCGCTACTATAGGTCTTAAACTTGTATCATATGAATATTCCTCTAAAACAACGTCCCTATTCGCTGTTATTCCATCAGCAAGAGAAACTACAGACTTCTTATTGCCCACAGGGTCAAAATCATAAAATACCTTTTTGCCATTTCCGTCAGTAGCAGTTATTTGATTATCTTTATAATTATAACCAATACTTACTGAACTTTGTTCATTCTCACCCCTATTTACTACTCCTACAATATCATATATATCATTATATTGATACTCTGTCAAGTTATTATTAGCATCTTTTACAGAAATTATATTTTCAGCTCCGTCATATGTATATGATGTAGTATATGAACTACTACTTCCTCCTAAAGTGGAAACCATATTTACTTCTGTAGGCTTAGAATAATTTCCACCATATGTATACTGGGCTTGTATATATTCTGAGCTATTAGCCATTCTCTTACTACTAGTAATTCTTCCATCATCTGTATTATACTGATAAGTAGTACGACTCTCCTCTTTTTCTCCTCTCCTAACAACTGTTTGCCTTATTGCTCTATCACTTAATCCAAGTAAACTTTCTTGAACTATATCTGTATTTTTATCCATTTTTGTAGTAATTAATAAAGGAATACCATAGCCTGTATCATTCAAATCATAATCGTATTCATAATTAACATGGGAAAGTTCATCAGATAATCTTCCTGTTATTTTATCTTCCATTAAGTCAAGACTATTTGTGTATGTTTTTTCCTCTGTATATCTATCATAAGCCGTTGTGCCACCATAATCCTTATATGTTATTTTTACAGGTAATGAATTTTCAGCATTTTTATATAGATATTCCATGGTTGTTTCCTGTGACTGATTATTTCCATCATTTACCCATACATTAGTATTTTGTCCCAGCTGATTAAATGTATATTTTTGTGTTAATCCCTTTTCATCTGTAATTGTTGTTGTATAATTGTAAGAATAATTAACCTGTTGTATTCTTCTATCTTCTTCTTCTCCTATACAAACCCATATACCATTATACTTTCCGTTTTGTTCCGTAGGCCTACTATAATAAACATAACAGCTGTTAGCAGGTACAATAATTACTCTGCCTTTATCATTAGGGTCTACTTCAAAAATCATATGTGCACAAATAACCTTAAAATTTTCTGTTGCGTACATAAAATTACCATCATATGAATAATTTTTCACATTACACTTTATTCCATCGTTAAGCATATATGATTTTGAAACCTGTGCATACTTAATAGGATTTTCTTTACCATTATCATCCTTTTTAGTTACACTCACAATATCAAGAGACCAAGAAATATCGTCAGATGGAACTAATCTACCTGCATATTTTTTTACTTCTTCATCTTCTATTTTTCCAGTTGTTGTCCCTGTACTATATTTTTTCTCATAAAACCCTTGTCGTTTACTAACTGGTGCTTTACCAAAATAATTCCAACAAAATGCCCCTGTAACCATTTCTGTCCACTGGTATTCATAATAATTTTCAAGTCCAGTAGGAAATACTATCTTTGTAAGAAGTGCATTTTTACACAAATCATCAGTACTTACAGTATATGTAAAATTAGTATTGTTACCTACAGCATCTGTTTTGACTGCAAGCACACGTTTTTTATATGACCCATTTTGTACAATATTATATTTTAATGTAGTTACTTTTCCATCAGGGGTTGTTATAGTTTGCCACTCCCTATAATCTCCAGTACGAATTACAACATTTCTATCTAAAGTATCTGTAATTACTACTTCTGTATTACTACTTCTTGTAACAGTAATAGTATTACCAAATCTATTTTTAGTTTTTATCCATCGACCATTTTCATCAAAATATTGAGTATTGCCATTTTTATATTTTAATAAAAAGAATGAATTTTGTCCTCCTGAATGATTTACATCATTTTGGAATACATCGTCTCCTGTGTTGAAACTACTGTCTGTACAATTTTTGAATATGAATTTTGAGCCTTTAGCTATTACTTCATATGTTGCTCCACTTTCAAGAGTAATATATTTTACCTTATCTTTTTCAGAATCCTCTATTTTCTTACCATCTTTATCTGTAAGGTATGGTACATTAAACTTCCAATTACTAGCTATATTAAAAGCCTCATCTACATCCTTTGCTGTATTTGGAGAACTTGAAGAATAAGTAAGTGAAAGGTTTAAATCTAATCCATTTTTACCTGGCAAGCTACAAATATTTTCAGAATATGAAAGTACACCTGTGCTAGGGTCTATGCTATCATTTATACCATTTACATAGCCTAAAGGACCTTCTTTAAATGATGCATCATATCCTACATCAAAATTGTAATCATAACTATCTGCCAATGTTACAACAGAATTATCAGCATCTTTAAGCATTTCTGTTATTTCTTCAATTTGGTTTTCTATTTCTTCAATGTTTCCGCCTTTATTTACATATTCAGCTATAACATCAGATTTTACAGAATATTTTTCTGCAATTTCAAAGTAAATAGAATCCTCTTTTGACCTTTTGAACTTAATTTCATTCTTATCATAAATTACTTCACCTAAATCTCTTTCAACAAGAAGTGAAATTCTATAGGCATTGAAAACTTCTTCAGCTGTATATCCAACAAGGGCATATTCTGTAAACATATCCTTTAATGAATTTTCTTTAAAAGCTCCATAGCTTGAATATAATTCCGAAAAAGCTAAAGCCTCATTTACTGCCTTTGTTTCGCTTTGATTGAATATAACCATAGACCTTGCTGCATCAAAGTCTATATCCATTATCTGCATAATAAGAGCAAAAGGAACTGATTTTTCAATATTCAATCCATTATCAGCACACACTGTCATTGTGTCATCTCTTACATACAAATAATCATTTAAAAGGCTTTTTTCTATATTTGATATTTTATTGTATTTTTCACTTAATAAGCCTTTTACTGACTTTGGTAATTCATCTTCTTTTACGTCATAATCAACTGCTGATGCAGACACTACAGCATCTGGTACAGTATCTGCTCTAAAACTCTTTATTAAATCCAATAAATTTACTATTACACTACCTGCTGACACTACTTCGTCCGGTATTTCTATTTCTTCAGAAGTTGACTCTACTTCCTCCTCTGAATGTTCAGCATCTGTTATATTTTCAACAACTGCTTCCTCTACAGATGGACTTTCATCTATAGAAATATCTGCAAAGACATTTTCAAACAACATTATTAATACTAATATAAATGCAATTCTTTTTACAAAGCCTTTCATAAAATTCACCCCTCATATTTTTAATACCTCTTAAGCTGTTTTTTGTGCTGAAAGTTTCACTTTCGAACGACTTACTCCGTACTTAAACTTAAACTTTATTTCACCAAGTACCCCTGACCAATTGTATTTTTGAACATCTCTATCTACTGTTATCCATAAATAACCTTCTGATGTATTATTTGAAACACTTAATTTGTCTGCTATATAACCCTCATTATTTAATACATCATCTTTTACAAAAGAATCAAAAGTCAACTGATCTTTGTCATAATATAGCTTAAATCTGTATACATTTAAATTAGGAACATTTTCTACTGACAAAAGACATCTTCCATAACCATTTGCATCTTTTACAATAGTCAATTCATAATCATCTGTACTATAGTTTATATCTGTCTTCGAAATACTATATACTTCTGTCATTACATCATTTCTTGAATATGTAAATAAGTCTAAAGTTTCATAATCTCCTGAATAATCAAAAGCATATTCTTTTAATTCTGCTGAAAGAGGTGCTGAGCCAAAAATATAACCATATTTATTTCCGAGAATTAACGTAGCACCATCTTTATCAGCTTTAGCTTTAACCCTAATTATTCTATTAGGATTTCTGTCGTTTGTTCCTCTACTATCTCCTATTTCAAATGTAATTTTACCGGCATTTTGGTAATATCTTGTTCTAAGCTTGACAGCCTTAGTATAATCACTTGATGTAGATTGTGTAATCCACGCTTGTCCACTAAATATATAACCATTTATATCTTTAGTAGGTAGTGCCTCTCCAATTTTTAATTCGTCCGTACTATCAACATTAAGAGCATCTTCTTTCGTAGCCCAATCCAGACGTGGCACAACGACTATTTTCATAATTCTTATGCCATCTGATTTAGACCTTAAGAATAACTTTCCCCCATCACCATTATATTGAATCTTATAGGTATTTATATCTCCTGTAATTGTTATGCCTTCTCCTCCAATATCTGTATCCAAATCACAACAATATCTATTTGTTAAGTACATAAACCTTGACCCATTACTAGATGCCCTAGCTGTAATGTATATATCGCTCTGTTTTTGCACATCAAAGGCAATAGTTCCAGCAGTATCTGTACCTGCTCCAAATAAATTTAAACCATAATATGTTCTATACCCATTATTTGATGTGCTTTCATTTGCAACAAGAGATATTGGATAATAGTCATTTGCAAACATTGATAATCCTCTATACTGTGTATCAGATTTTAATGTTGTGTCACTATCTATCCATGAAAAATCATAATATTGGATACTATCATCATCCTCATCTTCGTATGCTCCATATTTATTCTTATCATAGTCTTCAACAGCAACTCTATATATTCGTACTGAATCATCTATTGTATACAAAAATAATTTATCAGCACTGCCTTCATACTTGTAACAATATCCGTTTGCTTTAGATAGAGAAATTTCTCCAATTTTTGTCTTACTATTTTGAGAATAAACAGCTAATCTTCTTGTTACATCCTCATTATTTGATTTTCCTAAAACATAAATTTTACTTGGTCCATTTACATTAAACCCAATAGAATTTGAGTCAGAACTTCCTACTCCCTCCATAATTACATAGTTAGTAAGTTTTACCCCTTTAAACATTTTTATAGAATTAGAAAATGTTAAATTTTTATTCAAAATAAGACCATTAATCTGTTTTGATTCTTCTAATTTTTTATTATGTAAATCACTAAATTCTGTAGCATCAAAAGTCCAAACTCTATTTATACTATCTGTATATACTTTTACAATATTGTTGCTACTTCCACAGTCTTTATATGTCCCTGCCATCATAGATTTGGCACTGTCTGAAATAAAGCATCTGCCAGAAATTGCAGCATCACTAACAGAATTCTTCTCTTGAGGGATAGATTTTGAGTTTGTATGCGGTGATTTAACCTCTATCGCTACTATAAACTCGCCATTATCCACATTAATGCTCTCAGCCAAATTAACAGAAAAATAACCCATATTAGCTACATAATATCCATTAGTCGAACTTCCATTTACCTTTACTTTTTTTAGATTTTTAACATTTCCATCTGTACTTACATACACATTAAAATATGAACCTGGAACTTCACAATAAGATGTAATAGATTTTATTTTCTGTATTTCTCCAGATATATTGTTATATTTATTAGCATACATATTTGTTATTCCGGTACTATAACCTATTCCTTTGTGATCCTTTTTATCATATTCATAATAAAATTTGGAGCGGTCGCCTTGTACAACCCTTTTTACAGAAGAACATTCAGTAAAATGCTTAACCATATCATAAGATAAATAATATTTTCCCATTCTTACAGTTTTTTCGCCATTATACAATTCAACATCTCTATTTATAACAACTATAAATGCTCCATTTGAATTTGGTTTACATTCTCCAAAATTACCAGCACTATAATTATCATCCCATCCTACAATAGCAATGCCATTAGTTATTTCAACACTTCCCTGAATTTCATACTGGTCAGGATTATTATAAGCTGTTCCATCTGCATTAAAAGCATTATCAAAATGTATATATTTAGCAAAAACAGCACCATTATCTCTCACCATTTTCTTTATAGATAATATTCTATCTTGAATATCATCAGATGTTGCACTAGTATTCAAAGGACTTAATGTAACTGTATCTGTAACATGTATATTATCAGTTTCATCCTTCTGTAATTTTTCCTGACTTGATTCATTAATATTATAACAATCAAACTGAGAGCCAAATTGAGGTCCATTTAACTCTCCTCTTATCCAATAAGCAGATGCGATAGAAAAATCACCATCTGAACGCACATTATTACGTATTGCGTATTGTTGTGGTACAGACCCAAAGCTAGTTGACGCTAGCATATCATATTCAGAGTATCTTTCTTTATCTCTTATTTTACTTTTCTTTAAGAATATTTCTAAAACATCATTTGATGCAAAACTCCAACCTATTTCTGCTGTATTGGACCCCGTACCTTGATTTTCATATTCCATTTGTATATTATATTCAGTGAGTGTATCATATTTTTTAGGCAAATTTAAAGAAGCCCTTGCAACACTATTCTTTGCTGTATCTGAAATATACTTTTCATTATACGAATACTCCATCGGTGCAATTTTTTCGTCATATTTTTCATTGTTCTCTATATTTTTTATATAATCATCATATTTTTCATTACGATATTTTTCTACAGAATCTATATTCTCTCCATATGTAAAAAATAACATTGTATTCAAAATAAGTAAAAACCCCAGCGTAAAACTAATAATTCTCCTCATAAAAATCCTCCTCTTTTAATTGTAATATCCTAAGCTTCATCAAATAAGATTATAATAAAAGCAAACCCTCCTTATAAAAAAATATATTTATTATGTTTAAATAATTAATATCTTTATATTAAATTGTTATTTTTTTAACAAATAAGTATAAAAAAATTTCTGGAGCTTCAATATGATAGTATATTTTCTAGTAATTCCCCTTTAAATATTATAAAAATTAACAAAATTATAGACCTTTTGCCCCATATATGATAATAATTCATATCTTTTATATAACATCTTTTAACCAGTGTGTCAATAATTTTTTACACACTTCATAATATTTTGTTAACATTTGACATATATTTTTAACTAAATTGATAAAACATTCGTTACATATTTATAAAAAGAGGTTTACATTTTATTTTAAAATTTCTTATAACTTTTTTATAAAAACTTTTTTTAATAAAAAGTTATAAATATTTAATAAATTATATTCTACCTTAGAATCTGTTTATTTAATTATAAAACTATATGTATTTTCTCAAATACATTTTTGTTATATTTCATATTACATCACAAAAGCACCCTTTTCAGAGTGCTTTTTTACCTTTATTAGAATTTTAAACAGGTCCTTTTCGAAATTTAATATACAGTATTAAACAGATATTATAGTTAATCAACTATTTAAAACTCTGCTACTTTTCTTCTATATTGCTCTATTATCGCATAAAATTTGAGTATACTAAATGAAGTTTCTTTACTCTAAATAATTCCAAATAACCTTAAATAAACAAATATAACATAACTTATAATTAACTATATTAACCTGAAAGTAAAAGAATAAACTTCTATTCTTGATTTTATTCTTCATATTTTTATTATTTTACATTTTAGTATATTTCTTCTCAAATTTTTAGATTCTAATTTAAATCTCTTCAAAATAGCTACATTTATATTTTATATAACAATATTTTTAAACTCTAAATATTAAGAGATATTTTCAATATCTTTTTCAATATCTCTTATTTCTCTCTTCATTATTTTACGAAACAGTGCTTCAATAAAGCATTCATCTTTTTCTGATAAATCTATCTGATATATTTTTGACAAAATAACTTTCTTATTTTCCAGTTTTAAATTATCCAAATTAAGAATATACCTTGTCTTATACAACGCCATACGCATTTCCGCAAATGTCCGAACAAATCTCTTTGTTTTTATTTTGCCATCTAATTTATATCGTTTAATTAACTTTTGAACAATATCATCCAAATGAAAAAGTAAACTTATGTCTGTTATTTGAGAATAAAAAAACATCCAACCATACTTATGCTTTTCAAGAATAAACCCTGTAATTTTCAGATTCAATTTCCACTGTAAATACTCAATATTATCTTTTTTTATTGTTCTAAACAATTCCTCTATAGATTGTTCAATTTTTAAAACACTACTTTTTCTTACCGTTATTTTATTATCATTCATAACATAACCTAAATATTCGAATGATTTTGTTATAGATCCATCACCTATCTTTTCATTTAATTCTAACCCAAGTTCTTCTATATCATCAATAATATTTTTCTTTACATCATCAATTTTATCTTCATTAACCAAAATTAATATGTCATCAACATATCTGTAATATGAAATATAATCAAAACCTCTATATTTTCTATCAATATCCTGCATATAAATATTGGCTAAAGTATTTGAAATAGACAGTCCCTCTGGAACTCCTATCGTTCTTTCTCCCTTTTCTTTTTTTTCCCTTATAGGACAAAGAAGTGCCTCTGTTCTAATGGAATTCCAAATTAAAGAAATAATCTCTATTTTACGTATCTTTCTTTTTATTATTTTAATCAATTTATCTTGATTTATTGACCTATAAAATAATTTTACATCCAATTTTATAAAATGTGTATACATTGGAATTTTTTTAGTAATATCATCTATAACAAGTTGTGGCATCATCGTCTTACATTTATCACCATACACTCCCACCAATAATTCATTCAGTACAGAAGCTGTTAGTTTATCTCTTAGGGTCGGTACACAAATTGCTCTAGGCAGTTTATCAGTTCCTTTTGTAAATAATAGTTGTTTATATCTTGTAAAATGATAAGATCCATTCATAACTTTCCTAGAAATAATTTCAATATTTTCATTCAAGTTCTGCTCAAAATTTTCAGGTGAAACTTGATCCAAGCCAACTGATGGCTTATATTTTATCTTCTCCTCATAATGTTCAACAAGATGTTTTTTTGAAAATAATTTTTTCCATAAATATGATGCCTGCATCTATAAAACTCCACATATACAATATAAAACTACCGGTACCAATATAACAAATATTTTTAAAGACCATCGCCAGGATACATTCCAATAATATATAGCCCTTATTTTTTTCCATCTCTTATTTCTATATTCACCAGAACTACCATGAACTGTCTCATAATAATCAAATGATATATGGTTATTACTTAAATCTAATAAATCACAATATTTATTAGATATTCTCTTGATCGATTCTATGTCATCACAACTAATGATATTTAATTCAAATTCCAATTTTTGTAAATCGGTATAATTTTTTCTATATTCCCTCGCCTGTTTCAAATATTTTTGTCCATTCAAATGCAAAATAGCAACTAATAATGATATTGTCATAAACACAGTCATTAAGCTTAACTTTTCATTATTATTCAACAATGCTAATATAGAAAATATAATGGTAACACAGGAATAATAAATATTAATAGCTTGAAAAAATGATTCTTTATCTATTAATCTCTTTTCAGCGTTAACTCTAGAAATTCTTGTTGTCCATATTTGATCTGACAAATCTTTATATTTACCCAATCTACATTCCTCCTTTGCATATGTATTAGGGTCTCTATATTACTATCTACATACCTTCATATAAAAGCCTATAAAATCATTTGTGATTGTTAATTACGTTATCTCCTTCGTGGAAATCATAACTTTCGTTATAGACCCTAATACACTAGTAATTTTATCACATTCAATTAATATTCTCAATCATTTTATACATTACTTTCGAATATTAATACTTTTTGATTTTCCAAAAGTACAGTCTATTACACAATATTAGTTCTGTTGATAAAAAATAGTATAACCGTTTACAAACTATATCATTTTTAATTGATGTATAAAGCAATTAAAAAAATACAAACGCTACAAAATATAGAAAAATTACTATTATATTACATTGTAAAAGCATTAACTATTATTTTTTCTAATAATATTCTCAAAAACATACTTAAAATTTTTAATAACTATAGTCTTATAATTATTAATCGTACATTTTACAACTCACTCTTTATACTTCTATAATAATTTTTCATGTATTGCCTTGAATAAAACCTTGCATTCTAAACAAACTCTAAGCATTTCGCTATTTTCATCTGTTAATAGCATATTCTCCATAGCCATAGAAGCATCTACATTATTAATAATTTTTTCAATTTTCCCTCATAAAATTTTTTAACTTTCTTTAATATTATCTTTAACAACTATTATATAATATTGCTACATATATTATATAATAGTTCTTTCTACAATGCAATTAACAATTTACATATATTTCTAATTTGTATTATAATTTTTATAATGTAAATTAAAATAAATTAATAATATTTCATTATCATGCACCCTATTTATTCTCCCTCTTTATCTTTCCATATCAAATTTATCGTGTGTCTTTTCCCTTTTACTATTACCTAAATATGTATCCAATTGCTTTAACAAGTTTTTTAAATTTGTAAAATTTTTGCCTGTATTTTTTCTTATCTCTTTTTCTATTTCTGATAATGATATGGCATTTGCTCCCATTTCTTGATTTAATTCAATAATTTTAGTGTCATCAAATTGATCAATGTCATTTTTAGCTAAAAATTTTTCAGCTGTAAAAAATTTATTTAACTGATTTTCATATTTACTTTTAAAGGCATCTTTATCTCTGGCTTGTGCTAATCCATAAGTATATTTTTTAAAATCTTGATAATCTTTTATATATCTAATCGTTTCCTGACATCTTTTAATTTCTAATTTATGAAATTCCACAATTTCTTTTAAATCATCTGTTTGCATTTCCTGACTAATTATATAATTTCTTAAATTTTCAACAGAAGTAAAGCCTTCACTTCTTAGAAGATTAAATAATTGGTCAGCTGTTTCCATATTCTTTTTGTTTGCCCATCTATTAAGTCCTATACTCTCTTGAAACTTATTTTCATTAGTATCAATAATTTTATCAATAGACTTACTTTCAACAATTTCCTTAATGGACTTAATTTCATTTTCGCTTCCTATTCTTTCTATAATCCTATCTTCTGAATAGTTATCTCCTAAAGTTTTTCCTCGAACAGCTCTTTTTCCTTCCTTTTGGAATGTTATATATTTTTTACTATCATTCACAAAAATATTTTCTTGCCTCATTTTTAAAACAAACTCATCATAAGATTTTGCAATGGCAATATTTTTATCAATTATATCTTTTAATTCCTGTTTCCAACTTGTGCCGTTTCTATTGGTTTGCCATTCTTTATAAGTCTGCCAATTTTTACGATTATATTCTATAACCGACAAACCATTCTCTTTACAAATTTCATCACTTAAATTTCTTCTACGATAAATATCTTTTAACCCTCCGTCGTGATATTTATTACTTCCATCTGTAGAATAGGCACAACTTATAATGTGATTATGAATATGTTCTTTATCAATGTGAGTTGTTACTATGTATGCAAACTTTTCACCAAATTCTCTTTTTGCAAACTCTTTGCCAATTTTATGTGCAAGCTCTGGAGTAACTTCACCGGGCTTAAATGATTGTACCTGATGATATGCCTTAATTCCTTGATTATATTCTTTCACACTGTTATCATATCTATAACGATAGAAGTCAAATTCTAACTTTGCACAAAATGGTGAACAGTTTGAACAATCTATATATAATTCATCGTCTGTCTTATCAGGATTGCAAATATACTCAACTGCTTTTTGAACGGTTGCTTTTATCGGTATGATTTTAGTTACAGCCATAACTACACCTCCTATTTTATTTTAAAACTTTTAAAAACTTTCTTTATCAATTCTTCGTTATCCATTTTTATTTTCTGAATTTGGCTCTTTATAAAAATTAAATCATCAGAATAAAGTTCTAATTTCTCAGGATTGGAATTTACTCTGTGGGCAATCTGATTTATATTCGTTCCAATTTTATGAATTTGAGAATTAACCCTTATCCATTCATTTGTTAAATTATAAAAATCTTGAAAGACAAATAATGTACCAAAAATTGTAGCTTCTCGAATATAGTCAGAAATTTTTTCAATTTTTAACAGTTGCATTTTTCTCTTTATTACCATATATTCTGGAAGATTAACTCTTGCCTTTATAAAAATATTTTTCGATTTTAAATTTTCTTCCATTTTTTATTAACTCCTTTCTGATATGAAATTGAATTTGTGAAATTAAATATTATGGATTTTAAAATGAAATTTTAAAATTCATAGGTTTGCAATTTATGAATAAATTGTAAACAAAGGTCTTAGGGAACTTCCCCTAACAAGCCAAAATTTTCAATTTTGATGCATTTGTGACACAAATGCAGAGCTTGCTAGTTTCTCTCTACGCCGTAGGCAATGGGTAGGGAAAATCCCCTACCCATTTTGTACTCGCTTGTTGGCGAGGTTATTTTTTTCCTACTTATAAATTAATATAACCAACCAATTTACTATATAATTAATAAATTACAAACTTTCATCATTTTCATAAAGTTCTCTATACACCTCTAGCATTTTTTCTTTAATTTTTTCTTGGTCAGTCGAACCAAACAAAAGAAGAAGATATGCTTCTGTTGCTATCGGTTGACGCTCTATAAAGTTAAAATTTAATTCTCTAGTATTGTTGTTTTTCATAAAAATACACTCCTTTTTAATAGTTAGTACAAATTTGACTTTAATCCTCAAAATTCCACACAAACGTTTTAGCGTTCTAACAATTTTTTCCTTATTTTTTTACAAAAACAAAATTTAATAATTTTTAATTTCAAGATATTAAATCAATCAAAAAATTTAAGATATCATACTATTTTTTTATTCCTAAGTCTTTCTTCAATTTCTTCGTCTGTGTAAATTCGCTGTTCGAAATTATTCCAACTGTCCTTTGGTGGCATTATTGTACAGCTTACAACTTCATCCTCCCATCTTTTATTTTTAAGCCAGTTGACTAAGAATGGTACATATCTGCCATTTTCTATTTTCCAATTCTCTTGTCCCTTTTGTTGCTTAATAGACTTCACCATTCTATCAGCTAATTCAGCTGACACATTCAAAGAACAAAATTCTTCTAACGCCTCTTGTTTTTTAAATTTCTTAGGATACACGCTCCACACTTTTTCAAACAGTTCTTTTGTTTGGTTTTGTTTAATTTTATTTTCTTTAATTTTCTTTTCTTTTCTTTGTGTACTTGCTGTAACATTAACCTCTGTTTTTGTTACATTAACTCCTGTTTCTGAACCATTTTCCTCTGTTTTGGGTATACTAATTAAAAGGTATTTAGAACAAATTCTTTCATAGCCTCCTCTTTTTGCCTCAACGTACCTTTGCTGAATGCCTTTGGAGGTCAATATGCTGTACTTCTTGTACATTTTTTCATCAAATATACCTTTTTTTATTGCCGTATTTAATATTTCAGACACACTATTTGCACCCACTCCTATTCGCTTAGCAAACACAAATAGCACATCTTCGTCCCATTCACAGTAATAGCCCTTTGTTCCGTATATGTGTTGGAACAGCTTAACTATTACTGCAAATCCTTTAATTCCAAATCGAGCTTCAATAATTTCGAATTTGGAATTTAAAACTACATTCAGAGGAAAGTAATCTAGCCCTTCTTTAATTGGTCTAGCCAAAACTTTCACCTCCAACAGGCACTGTAGCCACCCTTATAGAACAGCTACAGCACTCTATCTAATATATACAGACACTTTAACCAACTTCACTTATATCAATTAAAGTACCTTGTTATTTATTTCAAAAGATTCTAAAATTTTTAACATTTTGAACAAACATTTTTTTACTTCTTCATCAATACCTTTGCCATCTTCTATCATTAATTCGATACGCTCCAGTACTCTTTTAAATTGTAAAAACATTAATGGGTTTCCAACTGCCTCAATTTTATGATTTAATAAAGCCGAAATAATATATTCTTGTTTGGTTTTTTTCCCAGACAGCTTGACTTTGTTTTCCAAATCTATCTTTTCAGCCTCTGACATACGAAAGGCAATAGTTTTATTTCTTCTTCGTTTTTTTACTGACATTTTAAATCACCTCTCTTTATCATTGCATTCCATCTCACAATTCAACTTCTTAGCCATATCACTCTGAACTGTTGGGAACAAATGAGCATAATGATATGTAATTTCGACAGATTCGTGACCAACTCGTTCACCAATAGCAACAGCTGAAAAGCCTAAATCAATTAGCAACGAGATATGACTATGTCTTAGGTCGTGAATCCTGATTCGTTTAACTCCTGAAATCTTAACTCCTCTATTTAATTCAGAGTGTAGATATCCCCTGCTTATCATAAAAATTCTATCCGTTTTCTCGAAGCCAAACAGCATTGAGATATAACTTTCTAACTCCACAGCCAAAAAGTCCGGTAGTGAAATAGTTCGAACACTTTTGGGAGTTTTAGGTGTTGTAATATATTCTTTGCCTTTAAATTTTTGGTACGACTTATTAATTCGCATAGTTTTATTTTCAAAATCAAAATCTTCAACTGTCAAAGCCAAAAGTTCTCCAAGTCGACACCCAGTCCAATAAAGCACTTCAAATGCATAGTAAGAAATAGCCTTATCAGCAATAGCCTCTCTGAAAAGCAAATATTCATTTTTGGTCCAAAACTGCATTTCACTATCAGGTGTCTTTGACCCAATCTTTCCAGCTTTTTTGGCTGGATTTGCTTTTAATTCATATAAATTAACTGCGTGATTAAAAATTGCTGACAATTGATTGTGAATAGTTTTTAAGTAAGTAGATGACAATCCCGATTTTATTAATATATTCTGCCACTGAATAATATCAGCTGGTTTAATTTCATTAATCTTCTTATCCTTAAAATATGGTAAAATTTTATGCTCCACAATATGTCTTTTTGTCAGCATAGTATTGTGCTTCAATCGTGGTTCAATATCACCAAAATATATTTCACAAAATCGGGCAAAAGTCATATCTAAACTATAATTTCTTTGGTTTTTGAAATCCTGCTCCCATTGTAATGCTTCAGATTTTAGCTTAAAGCCTCTGCGAGTTTTCTGCTTTAATTGTCCATCAATATTTTTGAAATAAGTTCGAACCTCCCATTTGCCTGTTTTTGCATTTTTTGAAACTGACATCTAAACCACCTCTAATTTGCTACTCCATAAAATCGTTCTTGGAAATATTTTCGACTCAATTTCCCTGAAATGGTTACAAAACCTTTAGCTTTCAATTCTGAATTTAAATTCCTGATAAGTTTGTAAGCAAAAGGCTTAGAAATATTTAATTCTTCTGCTACATCGTCAGCACTTAAAAATATTTTGTCGTTATTCATAATGATACCCTCTTTCTTTAACATTTTATATGATGCACGTTTGTGAATTTTCATTCACATACGTATATTACTCCACATTTGTGAATTTGTCAATAATTTTATCAATATTTACAAAATTTACTTTTTGAAGTATAATGTGTATGAGTGTTTGCATTATTTTTGTTTGAGGTGAAATTATATGACCATTGGAGAAAAAATTAAAAATATTAGAGAATCTAAAGGACTTACTCAAATTCAACTTTCCGAATTGTCTAAAATACATGTTAGTACTATAAGAAAATATGAACTAGGTATTAGGAATCCTAAACCTGACCAAATAGAAAGAATTGCCAACGGTTTAGGTGTTTCCTCTTATATGTTTTATGATTTTGATATTGAAACAGTTGGAGATGTAATTTCTATTCTTTTTGCATTAGAAGATAATGTAGATATTGAGTTTGAAGGTGAACAAACAGATGATGATAAATACATCCCTAAAACTATGTCTATAAAATTTAAAAATCCATATCTACAAGATTTTTTAGCTAAATGGGCAAATATGACACAGTATTTAAACTCAATGAAAAATGCATTACCAAGTGTAAAGAGTTCTATTGAATTACCCGATGGAAGTGATTCCGTACAGGAAGCTGTGAGAAAAAATATTAATGAACAATATTTAAGTTTTAAAAATCTATACAGCATAAATTCAAAAAGTAATGTCGTTGTAAAAAAGGGAACAGATGGAATAAAAGTTCGTATATCAAACAATGATAAGGACAACAAATAAATTTTTATAATAAAAAATATTGTCATTTTATTGTCACTGCATAAAAAGAAGCCCCGAAACATTGATAAATCCAATGTTTCGGGGCTTTTATAGATTATTCCCATTCAATAGTACTTGGTGGCTTAGTAGTAATATCATACACTATTCTATTAATAGATGCTACTTCATTTACGATTCTGCTACTAATCTTTTCAAGAACTTCATAAGGAATTCTTGCAAAGTCTGCTGTCATAAAGTCAGTAGTTGTTACACCTCTTAAAGCAAGTGTATAATCATATGTTCTACCATCTCCCATAACACCTACACTACGCATAGAAGTTAATACTGCGAAGTACTGATTAATCTGTCTATCCATACCAGCTAATGCAATTTCTTCTCTAAAGATTGCATCTGCATCCTGTAAAATAGCAATCTTTTCTGGAGTAATATCTCCAATAATTCTGATTGCAAGACCTGGACCTGGGAATGGCTGACGCCATACAAGGTAATCTGCAAGACCAAGTTCAACACCTAACTGTCTTACTTCATCCTTAAATAAAAGTCTCAAAGGTTCAATAATGTCCTTAAAGTCAACGTAGTCAGGAAGACCACCTACATTATGGTGACTCTTAATAACTGCTGCGTCGCCTGTACCAGATTCAATTACGTCTGGATAAATTGTACCCTGAGCAAGGAAGTCTACCTTACCAATCTTCTTAGCTTCATCTTCAAATACTCTAATGAATTCTTCGCCAATAATCTTTCTCTTTGTTTCTGGGTCAGAAACACCGGCAAGCTTATTTAAAAATCTTTCGCCTGCATTTACTCTTACGAAGTTTACATCCCAATCAGCAAAAGCCTGTTCTACTTCGTCACCTTCGTTCTTTCTCATAAGACCGTGGTCAACAAAGATACAAGTAAGCTGATTACCAACAGCCTTTGATAAAAGTGCTGCAAGTACAGAACTATCAACACCACCACTTAATGCAAGAAGAACTTTGCCGTCGCCAACTTTTTCTCTTACACTCTGAATAGCAGTCTGAGCATAGTTACTCATGCTCCAATCACCTCTACACTCACAAACCTCATAAAGGAAGTTTCTAAGCATAGCTGTACCATTCTCTGTATGCATAACCTCTGGGTGGTACTGCATACCATAGAGTTTAGCATCCTTATTTTCCATTGCAGCAACAGGACATTCACTTGTATGTGCAATAGAAGTAAAGCCTTCTGGCATACCTGTAATAAGGTCAGTATGGCTCATCCATGTAATACTTTCTTCCTTTAAGCCCTTGAATAAAAGACTATCTGTATTAAAGAAAGTTTCTGTCTTACCATATTCACTTGTAGTTGCTGATTCAACCTTACCACCTAAAACGTGTGACATAAGCTGGCAACCATAGCAAATACCAAGAACAGGAACACCTAATTCAAAAATTTCCTTACCAATACTTGGAGAGTCTTCAAGATAAACGCTATTTGGTCCACCAGTAAAGATAATACCCTTTGGATTCATAGCCTTGATTTCCTCAAGTGGTGTCTTGTAAGATTTAACTTCACAATACACATTACATTCACGAACTCTACGTGCAATCAGCTGATTATACTGACCACCAAAGTCCAAAATCACAATCATTTCGTGCATTAAATTTTCCTCCATTAAAAATTTTACTTCTTTATATAAGCTCTTCTTGGGGATAAATCCACATATACAGCCTTTAAGATTTCTTCACAAGGTTCTATAATAAACCTTTTCTTTTTGTTCTTGTAATTTGCTACAAAAACATAAGTATTTTCTTTCTTCCTGCCACTTGAAAAATCAACTATTGGCAAGTTTTCATACATAGCCAAATGTTCCTTATCATCAATATGAGCAAACACCTCAAACTCTGTTGCATTACCCTGAAACACGTTTTTTCTTTTACTCTTATTCATAATAACATCTATATCAAGACTACCATTTGTATAAGCATACTCAAACTCTTGATTTAAGTATCTTATTTTAACAAACGCTATATAGGCTATAATTCCAATAAGTATAATACCAAGCATCATAAACGCTACAAACATTGTATCCGTCTTTGCTGCCGTCGCACTATCGCTACAAATCTGCC